>CASBPW010000195.1 GCA_949127685.1 Candidatus Sivonenia alaskensis PMM_0068
GCTAAACTCCGGCCCGGCGAATGGGTGATTGCCCTAGGCAACCCCCTAAGGTTGAGAAACACGGTGACGGCTGGAATAGTCAGTGCCTTGGCTCGGGGCAGCGATGAAGTAGGCGTTGGTGACAAACGGGTAGATTTTATTCAAACCGATGCTGCGATCAATCCGGGTAATTCGGGCGGGCCCTTGATCAACATCTATGGTCAGGTGGTCGGTATTAACACGGCCATTATTCAAGGGGCTGAAGGTATTGGTTTTGCGATCCCGATTGACGAAGTTCGAAGCATCACAGACCGTTTGATCGCCGATGGTAAGGTGACCCGTCCCTTCATTGGGGTGCAGATGGTTACCCTTTCCCCCGATGTACTGCGCCAATTGAAAGAAGAAGCTGATAAGAGCGTCGTTCTTCCCACCTTGGATAAAGGGGTGCTAGTCCAGCGCGTCATTCCCAAGTCTCCAGCTGCTAAGGGTGGACTGATTGCAGGCGATGTCATTGTGGAAGTGGATAATACCCAGGTTCTAACAGCCAAAGATGTGCAAGAACGAGTAGGCAGCCATCATGTTGGTGAAAAAGTAATGTTTAAAGTGCAGCGCAAATCAGAAGTAAAAATTCTTCAATTGGAAACAGAAGAACTCAAAAACCAATTTAGTTAGACTCAGTATATATACGTAAAAAGTGCGTATAATGTTTCCCTAAGAGCCATACCTTAATCTTAGGGAGAGACACTACCCGTAGTCATAAATTGAATATAAAGTCTATCTGTAGCGTTTGATACGGAAGTCTTAGCCTTTAGAGATAGAGTCTATGTATGGTGGGAACACTATACCTACGGTCTATGTCATGAAAAAAAAGTTAAGCTCTCTGCAACCTCTACTTAACGCTTTCATACTGAACCTATGGCCGGGAATTCTTTCTGCTCAAACTGCGAGGAGTTTAGCATGATGACCACCAATCCAATCTGGAACGAGGCATTCGGACCCGAGCAACTCCAGGCCCCTGAGTTAGAAGAACTAGAAATGTTAGCGGCGTTCACGGAAGAGCCGGAACGCTCCGTTATGGTAGAAAGTGAACTTCCTGCCCGTCCGGCATCTAAAGCGGGAACCGATGATTTGGTTCGGATGTACCTCCAAGAAATTGGTCGTGTCCCTTTGCTCAAAGCGTCAGAAGAAATTGAATTAGCTCGTCGTATTGCAGATTGGTTGGTTATGGAAGAGGCTAGACTCGCCCTGGAGGCTGAGTTGGAGCGCATACCGACGGATTCAGAGATGGCTGCGGTGTTGAAACTGATGGTTCCAGAGTATCGCCGTAAGGTCCATGAAGGTAAAAAGGCAAAAGCACATTTGATCAAGGCTAATTTACGACTGGTGGTCTCTGTGGCCAAGAAATACCAGGGCAGAGGTTTGGCTTTACTAGATCTGATCCAGGAAGGGACCTTGGGCTTGATTCGGGCCGCCGAAAAATTTGATCATACTCGCGGTTTTAAATTCTCTACCTATGCCACCTGGTGGATTCGCCAGGGCATTACCCGTGCGATTGCGATGCAGGCTCGGACTATTCGCCTCCCGGTTCACATCGTAGAGAAGGTGAATAAGATTAAGAAGGTGACTCGTCAGCTGTCTCAGCAGTTTGGACGTACACCCACGGAGCGAGAAGTGGCAGACGCCGTGGATATGGAGCCGGAACAATTACGCTTCGTCCGGAGGGCCATTCAGCTCCCTGTTTCTTTGGAAACCCCAGTAGGCCGGGAAGAAGACACAGCGCTAGGAGACTTGATTCAGGCTCCAGGAGATATGCCTGAGCAGAGTGTGATTCGCACCTTGATGCGTCAGGACTTAGAGTCTCTACTCGAAACACTGACGGGTCGTGAACGCGATGTACTGCGTCTACGCTATGGTTTGGTCGATGGTCGAACCCGGACTTTAGACGAGGTTGGTCAGCATTTTACGTTGACCCGCGAACGCATTCGTCAGATCGAATCGCGAGCCCTGCGTAAATTGCGTCATCCCCTGCGTCTGCAAAAGGTCCGGGAATATTTAGAAGGTATCGAGCTGACATAGTCCTGGATAATAGGATGGATGAGCATCGTTACTTTGCAATCTGTCCAAAAACAGTTTGGTCTCAAGACCCTGTTGAATCAGGCCAGCTTTAGCCTGGATATCTCAGATAAGGTCGGCCTTATCGGCACCAATGGTTCTGGCAAATCGACCCTGCTGAAGATGATTGCTGGCCTAGAGCCCCCCGATGGAGGCCAGATTCTGATCAATTCGGGGATTCGGACGGTTTATTTACCGCAAGACCCTGACTTGGATGAGAACCATACCGTCCTAGAACAAGTGTTCGCCGAAAGTGGCGAAGACATGAATCTTGTGCGTGACTATGAACAGATTTCTGCCCAATTGTTGCACGATCCGACCAATACAGCCTTGAGTGCTCGCCTGTCTGAGATTTCCCATCGCATGGATGATTGTGGGGCTTGGGAATTAGAAACGAAGGCCAAAATCATCCTGACCAAACTGGGCATTGAAGATATGGAGGCTCGGATTGGGACGCTATCCGGGGGATATCGCAAGCGGGTCGCGCTTGCGGCGGCGCTCCTGTCTGAACCCGATGCGCTGCTTATGGATGAACCGACGAACCATTTGGATGCTCTGTCGGTGGAGTGGTTACAAAATTATTTGAATCGCTACCGGGGAGCGATCTTACTGATTACCCATGACCGCTATTTCTTAGATCAAGTAACCAATCGGATTTTTGAAATCGACCGGGGAGACCTCTATCCCTACAACGGTAATTATTCCTATTACCTAGAGAAGAAGGCTTTGGCGGAGGAGTCTGCAGCCAGCACCCAGCGCAAACATCAGGGCATTCTGCGTCGTGAGTTGGAGTGGTTACGACGAGGACCAAAAGCCCGTAGTACGAAACAGAAAGCCCGCATTGAACGGGCCCATGCCTTAAGAGATACAGAGTTCAAGCAAGCTCATGGCAGGGTAGATATTGCTACGCCAACCCGTCGCATCGGCAAGAAGGTTATTGAACTTACCAATGTTTCCAAGGCCTATGAAGGACGCACCTTCATCAAAAACTTTACCTATGAATTTAGTCCTGAAGACCGCATCGGCATTATTGGGGGTAATGGGGTCGGCAAATCCACGTTGATGGATATCATCACCGGTCGCATTCAACCCGATGCTGGCAAGGTTGAGATTGGGGGTACGGTTCATATTGGTTACTTTGACCAAAATTCAGAAGCCTTATTCACGGCCATGAATGATAAACAACGGGTGATCGACTACATCAAAGAAGAAGGTGAATTTATCAAAATCGCGGATGGCACCCAAATTAGTGCCTCTCAAATGCTAGAGCGCTTTCTCTTTCCAGGCAGTCAACAGTATGCTCCAGTTGAAAATCTCTCTGGAGGAGAAAAACGCCGTTTATTTCTTTTACGAGTCTTAATGGGCGCACCGAATGTCTTGATTCTGGATGAACCCACTAATGATCTGGATGTACAGACGCTTTCTGTCCTTGAAGAATATCTAGAAGATTTTGCTGGTTGTGTCCTGGTGGTCTCCCATGACCGTTATTTTTTAGACCGTGTTGTAGATACGATTTTTGCTTTTGAGCCGGGCGGGACCCTACACCAATATCCAGGGAATTATTCTACGTATTTGGATTTTAAAAAGGCAGAGGAAGTATCGTCTAGCCAGCTGCAAGATAGTCAAAAGCCAAAACAAGGCCAGACGAAAGAATTGCCTATCCCAACGAATACAAACCATAAAGTTCGAAAACTTTCTAACAAGGAAAAGCGCGAATTTGCAACGATTGAAGGCAAGATTGCTGCGATAGAAGTGGAAAAGGCTGAAATTGAACAAGTCCTGATTTCACCTCCCAGTGATTTTGTGAAGGTACAGGAGCTTTACGAAAAATTAGAGTCTCTAAACCAAGCAATTGAAACAGCGACAGAACGTTGGTTAGAGTTGGCAGAAATTGAATCGTAAGGGGGATGCTCCTCGGCTAAGTCATGATGGACCCTTGCATCAGACGTTCTAATCGTTTCTTCAACTCTATTTTCAGTAAGGGATAACTACGCAATGCTGGATCTTCGGCAATAATCTCTTGTGCTTTGACCCGAGCCAGCTCTAGCGTACTTTGGTCATCCACCAGCGAAGCAAGAGCCAGGTCTGGCAATCCTGATTGACGGCTCCCGAGGACTTCACCTGGCCCCCTTAGCCGAAGATCCATTTCTGCAATCACAAAACCATCATTGGATTGCGCTAGAACATTTAAGCGTTGAAGCGCGTACTCCCCCTGACTATGGGTGATCAATACACAAAAACTCTGGGCGGCTCCCCGACCGACCCGACCTCTTAACTGGTGCAGTTGGGCAAGGCCAAAACGTTCTGCATGTTCGATGACCATCACCGAAGCATTGGGCACATCCACCCCTACTTCAATAACGGTCGTTGAGACGAGGATATGCAGCTGATTGTCTCGAAACTGGTTAATGATCGCATCTTTTTCCTCGGATTTCATTCGACCATGTAAGAGACCGACTTGAAAGTCAGAAAAAACTTGGGATAAATGCTCATATTCCTCGGTGGCAGACTTTAGGTCTAGCTTTTCTGATTCTTCGATTAAGGGAAGCACCACATAAATTTGATATCCTTCTGCCAATTGACGACGCATGAGGTCATGGACTGGACTGCGGTCACGAGGACGGACGACGGAGGTATGGATGGGCTTTCTGCCTGGAGGTAATTCATCAATTTGACTGACATCGAGATCCCCATGCAAGGTGAGGGCCAATGTTCGGGGTATCGGTGTTGCTGTCATCGTTAAAACATCAGGATTGCGACCTTTATTTTGGAGTTTTGCGCGCTGTTGGACCCCAAAACGATGCTGCTCATCAATGACGGCTAGACCAAGATTCTGGAATTGAACGGCCTCTTGAATGAGGGCATGGGTCCCCACCAGAATTTTTAGCTCTCCTGTTTCCAACTGTCGCAAAATTTCTCGACGTTTGGCCGCTCGCACAGACCCCGTCAGTAACTCCACAGGAATATGCAATTGAGTGAACCACTGCACTAATTTACGGTAATGCTGTTCTGCCAACACTTCGGTTGGGGCCATAAAGGCGGCTTGATATCCTGATTCCAACACCGCCAAGATAGAGACTACGGCCACTACTGTTTTTCCAGAACCTACATCTCCTTGGACGAGACGGTTCATCGGTTGCGGAGCCGCTAAATCAGCCAGGATTTGCTCAATTACTCTTTTTTGAGCATCGGTTAGGGAGAATGGTAATAATTTATAGAAATCATGGATCAACTTCCCTTGCGTCTGAAAAGAGATCCCTGGTTCCTGTTCTTTCTGTTGCCAACGTCTGCGCAAGAGTCCTAGCTGCAAAAAGAAAAATTCATCAAATACTAAGCGTTGACGCGCTCTTTTAAGGTCTTCGCTAGTCTCCGGAAAGTGTACCTTCCAAATAGCTTGGGGCAGATCCAGGAAGGATAACTCTTGTCTCAAAGAAAGCGGGAGAGGCTCACCCAAAGCTTCAGCATAGGGCAGTGCCCGTTGCACCGCGCGACGAATCAGACTTGCGGGGACGCCTTCCGTCAAGGCATAGATCGGGATAATCTTTCCCTTAAAGAAACCACCTTCTTCATCGAGGACTTCTATTTCTGGCTTATCAAGAGATAATCCGCTCACATTCTTTTTCACTAAGCCACTCACGGCAACCGTGCTGTTCAACGGAAAATTTTTCTTCTGGAGTTCTTGCCAACCTCGGTTCACAAATCGTGGTCCCGCAAAAAATTGACTGACCTTAATTCGACCGGATGAATCACCTACTACGAGGCTAAGAATACACAGTTTATGATTTTTGGGACTGGTAAAGCAGCTTACCTGCCGGACCTTACCGACGAGCGTGACCGTCTCTCCTGGTTGGATTTGTTTAATCAATTTCTGATTGGAATAATCTGCATAATCCCGTGGATAGTAGCGCAGTAAATCCTCTATATGCAGAATCCCTAACTTGGCTAATGCCTGAGCCCCCTTCGAACCAATGCCCTTCAATTGAGCAATAGAATTTTCTAGGCTTTGGGTTGGACGTTCTGCCCTAGCAGGGAGGTTCTCCTGATAGGAGGCCTTAGATTCTTTAACTTCCCTAGGGCGAACTTCTCCCTGACAAGTGAGCTGATAGAGAAAGCGTCGGGTTTCTGCAATCAGAGAACGGCGACCAGGCAATTCCAAAACTTCA
>CASBPW010000196.1 GCA_949127685.1 Candidatus Sivonenia alaskensis PMM_0068
CAATATTGGCCGCGTTTCGCGCCTCATATTCCTTCCGATCCGGCGCGATGTCACATAGGTTGTTGCACGAACCCTGGACGTTGAGTGTTGCATAGGTGACCTTGCCGACCGTCCAGCGGCGGTTCTCAACACAGGGCACAGGACCATTTACACCGAGGCACAGCGGCTCTTTCTGCACCTCTTGTACTAGCCGACGCTTTCCGAGCGTATACGGTGTGCTGAAGAATAACCCACGCTCGTAATCTAGGCGCTCGAGGGAGTTGAATGGACCGTTTGAGGGGCGATCGCAGTCCGTCCAATCGTTATCGCCCGGCGTGAAGGCTGCCGGTGCCTTCAGCGCATTGAAGAACCCGAGGGCCTGGGTATAGAGGGCCTCGCTACAGGTGGTCGGCGTGACCGAGTCTTTAATGCCGTTGCCTCCTTTAAGGTCGCCGTCGTGAACTGTGAATGCCAGTTTTTGCGAGTTCATGTCGGCGATGAGGTTTGGGACCCCCGTCAACGCCTGCACGTCATTGTAGGGTAGATCGCCCCAAAGCCCTATCGAGTAAGGTTCGCGCTCATTCTCATTCTCTCTATCATTCTCTTTGGCAGTCACCAAACTGATTGAGGCACTTGCCAGGACCGGCACAGTCAGCGCCAGTAAAAACATTTTACGCAGCAAACGCGAAGTGGCGACGCGCCGAAACACTGAGTAGCCAGACTTTGTCATCAACATATCCTCGATTATTCTTTGGGGTCCGTGAGCGCATTTGGACAAGTAGTTTCTGCCCACGCCATTACAGTTCGGAACATAGTTTATTGAGGTTATATAGCAGTCCTAAGTCATTCAAACATGCAACTCCTTACCAGGACTGGATTTCAGACTCATCTCTGTCCACAACTCATTTAGGATTGCTATAGAGAGGTTATAGAGGGGTGGTGTTGCTGAACGGCGGGGTGAATTAAGTAGGCATCGGAACATCCCAAAATCTCAAGTGGTGCAGTAACAAGCGAAGTAATTACTGGCAAGGTATGGAGATTTAATAATTTCAGTGCTTTGAAGGCTCAATTTTGTTATTCATGCAAGGTCTAATGTCGAGCATAGCGTCCCATCAGCTCGACACTTCCCAGAACATGATCTTGCATCGCTTTGACTACCTGGGCTTTGGTTGCACCTGGAGCTAAGCCCAGCACTTGATCCAAGGCATAGAGTTTAAAAAAATAGCGATGAGTACCACTTGGTGGGCAAGGACCTCGGTAGCCTAACCGACCAAAATCATTGGTTCCCTGGATGCCGCCGTTGAACAGCTTGGGCTGAGTCGCGATTCTGTCTGGGAGTTTATGCGTTTCGGGAGGCAAATCGTAGAGAACCCAGTGCACAAAAGTTTTACCGGGAGCATCGGGGTCGTCCACAATCAAGACCAAGCTACGCGTAAGGTCCGGTGGCTTATCCCAATGCAAAGAAGGGGAAATATTCTCGCCATCGCAAGTATACCGTTGGGGAATCAAACCATCCGCCGCAAAGGCATCACTTTCAAGTTTCATAGCTTTAACCAAAATTCGGCAGATCTCTAGCGCTGAGAGGGCATTTTACGGAGCGGGAGGAGTCCCTCATTGGTCAAATACTCATGCAGCTCTAAGGGTGTAAGTTTGGTAAGGTCTTTCGCTAGTTCTTGAATATGTAGGCCATCGGATACCAACGGGATTAACGCATCCCGAACAAATCCCAGCATCTGGCGTTCTGCGATGATCACCAAATTCTGAGCTTGCTGGGTTTGGATAAAGTGCTCTGTTTCTTTAGCGACTAATTGGGTAAAGCGGCGCTCAACTTCATCTTCATGATGTTCTCGATGGTCGCTGTAGGTATGGGCAGAACCTATGGTTGCACTATGCTCACGTCCCGATTCTCGGCTACTCCACAATTCTCCTGGCGGAGTTTCCTTATCTGGATTGATTAACGCTTCATGTTCGATCAGTGTTGGGCTGGACTCAAATTCTGGAAACTCTGCTTGCTGAAGCGATAAAAAACGGGCTCGGGCACCGTCCATAACAATCACACAATATTCACTCATCGTTAGCTCCTTGTGTGTCAATGGAGTCTTCAAGGCTTTCTATGGTACAGGTCTGTCCGGGAGTGCGCCGCGATCTGTTGCAAATCCTCAAATATGCGTTCAGCTTCTTGTTCATCCAGCTGGCTGATCGCAAATCCGACATGCACTATCACATAGTCCCCTATCTTGGTTTCGGGGACATAGGCAAGGCTGACCTCTCGGAGCATACCGCCGAAGCTTACTTTCCCTGTCCGTAGCAGGGGATCAGCACTGGTTGCATCAATGCTCATAATCTTTCCGGGGACTGCTAGGCACATCGGTTTATCTCCTGAACATCTGTGCTGCTGCGAGCAGCTGCCCTAGGGCAATGCCGCCATCATTAGGTGGAATCTGTTGGTGCCAATAGGGCTCTAGGTTCTCTTGGCGTAGACGGTGTACGGCGCGTTCCGTCAAATATTTATTCTGAAAGCAACCTCCGGTGAGGACTACCTGTGTTTCTCCTACACGCTTGGCTACAGCAATGATCGTCTCAACCAGGGTGTTATGAAACTTTGCCGATATCTTCCCAACCGGAACTTTATGGCCTAAGTCCTCCAGTATGCCCTGAACCATCAAGGCCCAATTAAGGACGAAGGGCTTCTCTAGTTCTATCATTTCAAATTCATACTGCTCATCCGTCTCAAAGCCCTCCAAGGCGAATTCTAGGTCCATCGCCGCCTGTCCTTCAAAGCTGGACTTCTGCCGTAGACCGACTAGAGAGCTAACCGCATCAAAAAGACGGCCAACACTGGAAGTTCTCGGGGCATTGAGATGGTTGGTCAGCATTTTGGACACAATTCCAAGTTCCTGGTCAGAAAACGCCTGGATAGGAGCTAAGTCTTTCATGGTAAAAACGGCATCTCCAAAAAGCTCGTAGAGTACACCAATCGCCGCCCGTCTCGGCTCTCGGATCGCCTGTGCTCCGCCAGGTAGTTGGAAAGTTCGCAGGCAAGCGGACCTCTCCCCTAGCCCCTCTCCGTTCACAGAGAGGGGAACTAGATTTGCGCTCTCCCTCTCTAACGGCAGAGAAGAGGAGAGGTATTCCCCACCCCAAATTGTTCCATCCAGACCGTAGCCCGTTCCATCCCAGGCGATCCCAAGGACAGGACCGGTCAGATTATTTTCAGCCATGCAGGAGAGGACATGGGCGTAATGATGTTGAACGGAAATCACCGGAAGGCCAGATTGTTGTGCATAGTGCGTTGAAGGATAATCAGGATGGGCGTCACAAACTATGGCTTTGGGGTGTAGTTCGTAGAGTTGCTGAAAGCTGGTCAGGGTCTGCTGAAAAGTTTCGCGTGCTTGAACGGTTTCTAAGTCTCCGATATGTTGACTGACAAAAATATGCTGGTCTACCGAAATAGCGATGGTGTTCTTGAGATGGGCGCCCACCGCCAGTAAAGGGGGTAAGGAAACTCGATTTTCCATAGGTAAAGGCGCGTAGCCACGGGCACGGCGTAGAATGAGGGCTCGATCCATGACCACCCGTAGGATTGAATCATCCACAGGCCGGGCAATCGGGCGATTATGCACCAAAAATAGATCTGCCATGGGGCCAAGACGTTTCAGGGCTTCGTATTCATCGATGCAGATCGGTTCATCGGCAAGATTGCCGCTGGTGGCAACTACAGGGAACCCCAACTCTGCCATCAATAAGTAATGCAAAGGGGTAGAAGGAAGCATAATGCCGAGATAGGGATTACCCGGAGCAACTTCTTCTACCGGTTCTACCGGGATAGACTCCCTTGTCGGCCTCGCCTGCCGGAC
>CASBPW010000197.1 GCA_949127685.1 Candidatus Sivonenia alaskensis PMM_0068
CGCTTGATGAGCCAGCCCTTCCCAGGAAGTGAGATTAATTTCACACAAACTATCCAAAAATTGTGGTTCCTGGCCGTGGAACTCCACGATAGCGTTTGCGGTTGCCCGCGCCCGCTGCAAAGGACTGGAAAAGCACTGATCGATCGAGACATTCTTCAGAACCCGTGCCACACTGAGGGCCTGTTCTATCCCTTTGGCTGTCAATATAGATTCATCCTTGCGGCCCTGAATCAGACCCTGTTCGTTCCAAGTGCTCTGTCCATGACGAACCAAAATAACGCGGGTCAATTTTCACCTATACAATGCTTCGTGACGATTGTGGCATATTCTTTCTTCCTCTAGACTAACCTTAAGCTGAGTAGCCACGGTGAGACGACAAACTTAAACTTGGCGCTTGGCATTTGCGAATAACAAGATGAATACCAAACTCTTAGACCAGTCATCTATTGATTTAGCTGTGACCCACAATTTGGAATCCACCAAGTCGTGAAGCGGATGAAAGGGAGAACTTCAAGGTTATTACGTGATGAGTTTCCTTTTTTAAAATCTAGAATCCCATCGCTATGGACAAATTCGTAATAACATCTTCTAACCTCTTCAGAAATTAGAGACGACTTTGGGCTTGCGGACTCTTTGGCGGAGGCGAGGCAGGGCCCATAAAGTTCCGAAGTAACATCCTACGGAAGCTACTGCTCCAAACAGGAGGGGAAAGAAGACAATCGCTAAAATTAGCTCACTGCCCATTTGGTGCAGATTTTCGAAAGAACTTAGGGCCGTATATACGTCCTTTGGATTGAGTCCCAAAATCAGTGCGCCCAAAAATGCAAAACTGGTTGGGGCTGGCAGAATGCCGATCAAAAAGGCCCCCAAAGTAGCAGCCACGATATTGGCGCGGAACAGAGGTGCCAGCAACAAGGCGACGGGAGTAGCTAGACCAAAAGTAGGTACCGAAGTAATCCAACACCCTAAAGCGACTCCCCTAGCAATCTTTTCTGGAGCGTCATTGATGCGGGCTAAGCGCAAAATCTGTAGCCGGGCGCTATGGAGAACATTCCTTTTGCGCAGTTGGGCCCTACGGGTCAAACCTAGGCTTTCCATCACCTTTCCCTATACTCCTTTCAGCATAGCCGCAGGAGGGCTGTGCTGCCTAGATGTGATTAGGGCGAGTGTGGATTACATGCCAAGAATTAGCTAGCGGGCTAAGCCACTATTTTTTGTCTGAGCGGGGCATGCTCAAGGCTGCTTTAAGCGCACACGCCGCTGTGCGTCGTACTTTTTCAGAACGCGCTGAATGGACTAAAGGCATTACTGCACTAGGACCCCAGACCCGTATATACCAACAAATATGTTCATAAAGCCGAGGGGGTTCATCTTGGGCATTCAGTAGGTGATGAATATATTCTTCTTCCGCCGTGCAACGCACACTTGATGAGGTCGGGCGGATGGGAATCAAAGTTTTCACAGGTCTCTCCTGACTAAATATGCAGCGACTTAACTGTTTGAACGAGCGTAGGGCAAATTTAACTTTATTAAGATTATATTAAAATTATTGCCCATGTGTATTTTAGACTGTTTTTTTATTTGGGAATACACATAGAGCACTTGGTATGTAAAAATTTATGAAAGTGGAACTAAATCACTTAAGCCCATTCCCATAATGATCCCCTTAACATCTAAAAGTATTTAAATCCGTAAAAGATTCTCAGGTTAAAACTTTAAGAGTTATGAGAAAGCCCCAAAACAGGTTACATTTCTTCAAAAAATGATTTCTGTATTGTTTTTTGATATGGAGTAACCGCACTTATATTGCACTTTTAGAGAAGGGGTTTAACAAGAGAGGCATGTAGATTTGTATCAGCTTTTTGGATATCTTTTGTTAACCGTAACTGTCGGGAGCCGACTGTCGGGCTGGAAGCTATGCGGTGAGGCATTGCGATGAAAAACACGGGCGGGTTTAGCCCCATAGTCTAGGGTCCAATGTTGGGCGACATAAACCTGTTGCCATCCTCTATGCAATAGTTCCGGAAGGCTCCGTAGAAGGGGATAGACCGCTTGATATCGTGGATTTCCTACTACTACGAGCCAGGCTGCCTTTTGAGAAAGAGGACGGTAGCCCCCATAGATATGGCTCGGTGGCCAGTGGCTGTAATAGCTCACCACAGGCGAATCCGTGACGAGTTCTGCTGCTAAGGAATGCTCTGAGGAATGTTGGGACAGCCATACTCCAGCCATTACAGAGGGTTGATTCAGTACGACCCATTTGGGGAGTAGGGAGAGATAGTTTTGATTCCAGCTCCATAGCAAGGGTATGGTTATGCCCCATAACAAATCTCTGAAGCGTAGGGATATAGACGAACCTCCTACGCTCCCTGCCCTTAACAGGAGGGGCAGGAGGTTGAGGTAATAGCGAGCGCTTCCCGTGAGACGTCCTGTCCCGACGAGCCAAAGAATCAATCCGAAATAGCTAAGACCGAGCAGGAAGTAAACACCAGCCAATCTCAGTCTCTGCTTGGTAGTGGCCAGCAGCAAGCCAAATACAGCAAAAATTAAAGGAATTGCTAGGGGTTTCCACGTGTAGTGCCATAGATCTTTAAGGCGTTGGCTAAAATCGCCTTGGCCAGCTTGGTCGATAGTCGCCCATTGATGGGTTTGGT
The DNA here is from genome assembly GCA_949127685.1 of Candidatus Sivonenia alaskensis PMM_0068. Lineage (GTDB taxonomy): Bacteria > Cyanobacteriota > Cyanobacteriia > Gloeobacterales > PMM-0068 > Sivonenia > Sivonenia alaskensis. Next base: position 2,655 of record CASBPW010000197.1, read on the forward strand.
CGAGAGAGCCGATGTTTTGCTGCCACAGCCATAGGGTGATCAGTACGAAGAGGGGGAGAACATAGGCTCGCTTTTTCTGGACTAGACGGTAAGCACTGTAGAGCACGACAATCGGCCAAGTTCCCCGATCACTGAGGAGTGCGAGAGACAGCATTAAGGCTGCACGTTTTGGTTGGGCGGCTAAGGCTATGCCTAAAGTTTGATAAAAAACGGCTAAGGGCTCTGCCACAGACAAACTGCCTGTGAGCACAGTAATCGGACTGAGCCACCAGAGGAGGGCCGGGACCACGCCCCCTTGACGCCAAAGGATGAGCCCCGTGCATCCTGTCAGCAGGATAGAAAAAATCTCTAGCGCCTGCAGATTATGGATTCCTGACAGACCTAAGATAGCGGCACTAAAAAGATGGTAGAGCGGCAGCCAACTCCTGAGATTATCGGTCAGGGGGTCTATATACTGTCCGGTTTCCCACCAATGGGCACTGATCAGCCAGTGATGGTAGCTATCTTCCCAGGGAATCCCCCGTTCTAGGCGTTGCCCTGCTAACCATAGATAAGCTCCCCAGCCCAATAGCAGCACCACCAGAGAGAATAAGGATGGGAGGCGGTGGAAGTTTTTTGGGGTGAGGAAACTGAAAAGCTGAGACAAAGGGTGTGCAGTGCAGTATGCCGTACATTTTAGAGTCTGGGAATCTTAAAAAGTTACACATACAGCGGATCGCACTCTGATTTGCCCCATACGACATCTCATAAACCCGCTATAGATAAAGCTTTCAGTCATGCTATGTTAAGAGCCATTTGCTGGCAGAATTGCTACGGGCAAACCAGATTCCAGTAGGATTTTGTCAGAAGCGTTGCAAGCACAGAGGACATGGCATGATATGCCTCGTAATCTTCCCGGCATTTCGTTAGAGCCCGCGAAGAATTGGTTTGGGGTAACAGATAACGAGTGTGCAAGCCGCTGGCGAACAAGTCGCTGCGCCAGAATGTGATAGGGCTTTACATAGTTAGTTGATAGCTGTTCAAGCCCAGTCAGCAAAGGGCATACCAAAGATTCGTTGCTGTTTTTCACTGTTCTTCAAGGAGCGTGATGGAATGGTACTTGAACGGATACCTTGAATCTTCAACGGGGTTGCAGAATCTATGTTTCCTTCTGGTGTACTTAAAGCTTTTCTGCCCAGAGCACACGCGCACTCAAGCACTCATCCAAAATCTAATCGGATTTGGAACCAATGTGTCAAAGAGCTCGCTCAATTTCGCCGCGACCGTCTCACGGTGGCGCTGGTTCTTATTCTGCCGATGATAACTTTGCTTCTCTTTGGATTTGCTATTCGTTTGGAAACCAAAGACATCCCCTTGGTCGTTCAGGACTTAGACCATAGTCCGTTGAGTCGTGCCTATTCGCAGCAGTTGTATGCTACCGAACAATTTCGGCCCGTAGAGGCAGAGGATGCTCGGGCCATTGACCGGAACCAGGCGAAAGCGGCGGTTATCATCCCTCCGGATTTTGCTCGTCGGATCAAAGGAGGAAAACCCAGTCCTGTACAAGTTGTTATAGACGGGACAGATGGCAACAATGCGCGTGTGATTCAAAACAGCATCCGGGCCACCAATAACTTTTTCTTGCGTAGCCACGGACTCCAAACCACCCCTGAGCGTGTAGTAGTCCATACAAGACTGTGGTTCAATCCTGGGCGTCAAGAATCGCTCTACATTGTGCCCGGCGTCTACGCAGTCACGCTATGGATCTTTCCCTCGTTGATTGCAGCAATTGCTATGGCACGGGAGAAAGAGTATGGCACCCTGATCCAAGTCTATGCCTCCAGCCTCAGTGCCGCAGAGCTAGTCCTGGGCAAAGGGCTTGCCTACCTCTTGATTGGCTTAGTTCAGGCTTTCATTGTCCTGGGTTCCGGTTCTTTCCTCTTTCATCTCGGGTTCGTCGGAGATCCGACCCCTTTCCTCCTAGGGACTCCTATCTTTTTGAGTACCAGTGTACTGTTTGGTCTATTTGTTGGAGCACGGGCGAATAGCCAGAGCGCCGCCGTTCAAGGGACGGCCACCACAGGCTTCCTGACAGCCTATCTACTTTCTGGATTTATTTACCCGATCAGCAATATTCCATTTCCGCTATCTTTGATCTCTTTCCTTGTTCCGGCCCGCTACTATATCGACCTGACGCGGGATGCCTTTGTCCGAGGGGCTGGATGGTCATCGGTTTGGTATGCTCCGCTGGTGCTGGTATTGCTCAGCCTGTTGCTGTTTAGGGGTGCTGAACGGACTTTGCATCGGATGCAACTGCCAGAAGGGTCGATTACGAAGCCCTCAATGGCTAGGGGAAGCTCAAAAATTCGCTGGTTTGACCGTTTGTTGAAGGGA
>CASBPW010000198.1 GCA_949127685.1 Candidatus Sivonenia alaskensis PMM_0068
CGATTAGCATGCGCGCATAGTTTTCCAGACCCGAAAACTGTGGTTTTAGCCCCGTCCCTAAATTCTTAGTGAAAAAGCTCAGCCAGAAAGCCCGCCCAATCGGATAGGCAAAAACTAGCACCAGTAAAGCCACGGAGGGAAATACGAAAAGCCAGCCTATGCGTTGCTCTGCCGTGATCTTCATCATCAATCACCTCATCACTACATCTCTGGAACTCGAAGAAGCTTGGTGCTCCCCAGAACAGGCTTAAAGTATAGTCCCTTCGGAATTTGCTCACTTTTGGACAACAATCTTATGATTCTGATTTTTTACCTAAAAGACTACGGGTCTCACGGGCGGCCTGTTCCATCGCAGCCTTAGGACTGAGTTGGTTTGTTATGGCTGCGCTTAAGTAGCGTTGCAGAATATCGGAGGCTTGGGCGTACTGAGGGATGGGAGGGCGCAATACAGCCCGGTCAACCACCGGTAAAAGCGATGGGAAATGAGGATATCTTTTAACCAGCTGAGGATCGGTAAAAAGGGCACGACGACTAGGAATGACCCCTGTATGCAAAACATACTGACGTTGGGATTCAACACTGGTCAGAAATTGAACAGCACGCCATGCCTCTTGGGGATGTCGAGTGGTGGCGGATATACCTATCCCTAAACCTCCCTGAGAGGCACCACTTTGTTGCCCTACGGCATGCACCATCGGTTTCAAGCCAATTTTCCCTCGCATAGGAACGTCTGGTTTATTAGCTTCGGCCCAGACATAGGGCCAGTTGCGCAAAAAGACAGCTTCTCCATTTTGGAACAGGCGGCGACTTTCCTCCTCTTGATAGGTGGTCACGCCTGGGGGCGAAATTTTTTGCTTAATCGTGTTTTGCAAGAAAGTCACGGCCTCAATCGCTTCGGGGCGGTCTAGTCCCACTTGATTGGTCTTAGGGTCAATCCAGAATCCGCCATATCCTTCCAGGATTTCTGTGAACATGGCCGCTAAACCTTCATACTGCTTTCCTTGCCAGAGATAACCCCACTTCACTTTGCCCTGTTTCTGGAGCGTCTGAGAAATTTGAACCATCTCCGTAAAGGTTTCGGGAGGCTTCAGACCCGCTTGCTTCAGTAAGTCCTCCCGGTAGTAGAGCAAGCCTGCATCAGAACGAAAAGGCACCCGATACAGTTTTCCCTTGTACCGCCCGCCGTCTAAATCTCCAGACAAAAATGCTTTCTGTTCCTGGGGAGGCAACTTATCGGAAAGGTCCATCAACCAACCGGCTGCAGCAAATTTGGGAACCCAGACAATATCCATGTACACCAGGTCGTAGGGGGAGTCGCCTAATAAGAAAGAAGAGGTATAGAGGTCCTCCACTAAGTTTGTAGCCATCGGCCCTGCGACAGGTTCAAGCCGGAGGTCAGGGTTCTTCGCAGCAAATTGCTGAGCGAAAATGGCCCATTCTTTCGTATCAAAGGCGGGAACCAAAATTTTGATCGTGATCGGCTCTTGGGCAAAAGTTGCTGGAGTAAATATGAGTAGCAACAGCCATAAAAGCCCAACCCATTTCAACCTATTTAGAAAGAATCGTGCCCTCACCTGATTTTTCCCAGGCATGATTAGCTCATTGAAAGAATTCCGTCTATTTTAGACCTACCCTATATCCATGCCTGATTGTATGAAAAATATGCTGTTCGAGTTGAGCGGCCTGCCCTGTAAACAGCAAAGAGGGAAATTACGACTTTAGAGGGGGCCGTCCATATCGCCCGAACCCTGCCAAGACTTCAGCATAGGGCGTTTCGTGCAGATGAGCTTTGCCAACAGAACCAAAGAGCGTAAGCTTTTCTGTGATCACCGATTGCATGCCCGCAATCGCTTTGTTTGCGACGTCCAGCAAATCCTTCGGACTTGAGCCGCAGATTTCATCCTTCAAGGTCTGCATGTAGACCTGACGCACTTCTGTATTGACGTTGAACTTGCATACGCCTAACTGGATCGACTGGCCAATCATCCAGCCCGGCAGTCCAGAAGCTCCATGCAACACCAGAGGAATATCGATCAGACGACGAATGCGTTCAAGGCGCTCAAAATCCAGACGGGGTGGGCTTTTGTATTCACCATGGACGTTGCCGATTGTGACAGCAAGGGCATCCACTTTCGTTGCTTGAACAAATTCAACGGCTTGATCGGGGTCTGTCATCTTCGCTTCTTTTTCCGCGATCGTTAGGCCATCTTCAGTGCCGCTGATTCTGCCAATTTCAGCTTCCACGACGGCATTATACTGATGAGCAAGCCCTGTCATTTCCCGAGTGAAGGCCAAGTTCTGCTCATAGGGCAAGTGGGAACCATCCGCCATGATCGAAGTCATCCCTGCCTCCAGCGATTGATGAATGTCCTTGATCACCGTACTGTGATCGAGGTGAACGGAGATAGGTACAGTCGCAGCTCGTGCAGCTTCCAGACACATGGCCACCAAAGCCGATTGACCAAACTTCAGGGCACTGGGATGAAGCTGCAACATGGCAGGACTGCGCGTGGCTTCTGCCGCATTTACAACTGCTTTCATCCCCTCCAGGTTATAGACATTAAATGCCCCGATCGCATACACATTTCGTCGTGCCGTTTCTAGGAGTTCCTGGGTAGAAGCGCGCATGGTGACCTCTAATTCAAGTAAGGGCGTTTGGTTTAATCTAGCACTCTGGCAGATTACACCTTATACCGCCAAAATCCCAGGTCACCTGATATAAGGAGGTTTCTCATTTCCCCACGTGGCCTCGAATTGTCCTTTAAATATTTTGCCATCCGAAGTTGATAAATTGAAGGTTCCCGACACGGGGACTCCTTGCTTCAGAGTTACAAAGTAAACGGAGCCAGTTAAAATCTCAGGCAAGGAATCATTAAGGATAGGCTGAAAAATTGCACGTCCAGTTTCCCTAGAATTATTTTCACCTGACAAATTCAGCGTTTCAGGCTGCTGAAATTCAGGGTTTCCCCAAATATTTATCCTGATGAATGGGTTGGGAGCCCGATAAACCTTCTTCAAGGGTATTAATAACTCGTACGCCGAATCATCCCATGGTGCTGCGGAAAAATCAATTACTGCCTTAATCGTGAAACGGTTGTTATGTTGTTCTTCAGACGACTTAATGCAACCAGATGCCATCAGGGCAAAAATACAACCCAATAGTCCAGAATAAAGACACCGCTTTCTCATTAAAAGTGCTCCCCCTTAAAAGTATAGAGGCTAGCATCGTGACAGTGCTGAGGGAGTAGGGGCATGTGAGTTATTCAACAACTGCTCAAACGTCGCCAGAGCGCTCCTGTAAGTATAGTAGGCGGGCGTTCATCGTCAAGAAACCGATACAGTCGGTGCAAACAATGAGTGCTAGCCAGAGATAAGGGTCTCTGAAGGAGAATCTACGCAAAATGATTTGGTTCTTAGCATTCACCTCAAGCAAGACAATCCGAATTTTCGGTTTTTCTCGACGATTGCCACGCTGGGCACTCCCTATGACATAACCCTTCAGGAGATCAGAATTGAATGTCTATTTCCAGCAGACGAGGTGACTGAATACAACTGGAGCCTTGCCTAATATCTATCCATCCAATGCTGAATTCCCATAGATATAGCAATCCTAAATGAGTCGTAGACGCAGAAGCGCCTGAAATCCAGCCTGGCGAGGGGCGGCATGTACAACTGACTTAGGACTGCTATAGATTCTGAATAACTCCAATAGCAGACAATAGAGCCACATAACGGACTGCGCGTCAGCGGAAGGCAATAGAGTTTGCTACACAACCACTAGCGTATGCCGCCGTTCCGCGTTCAAGCGCTTGTTATGCTTGCTGCTGAGTTTTGTTGCTCTCTATATATTGACGCAAAACATTGTTAATTAGAGTTGTATACTGTTCTCCTTGAGCCTGAAACCACTGCTTCACATCAGGATCAAGCTGAACTAGGTTATGGGCTTGATCTGCTGGAATACGTAAAGCCGCTCGTTCAAAAAAATCATCTGTCAGCGGTGGAATATCTGAATAATCAATATTCTCTTCTGACCTTGACTCTAAAGCTGCCCAGTTAGTACGAGAGGTACTGTTCAAATCTTTTTTGCTCATGACGGTTGGCTCTTCGTGCTGAAATGATTCGGATTACATCTTTTCGACGTTCTGCCCAGACTATTATCGCTATCCCAAAACCGAGAAAACCGATCCCGAACCAGCGATCTTCACCATAATCAAAACGATCATCTAGCTCAATCAGCATTTCACCATCAAACATTGAGGAAACATCAGCAAAATCAATCTCATGTTTACGTATGTTTTCAAGATTTTTTGCTTCGTCCCACTCAAATTGCATGAAGGATTAGGGCATGACAGATTAAACTAACTCCTTTTATTATCACGCATTTGGCTGAACTGGTTTCTTCTTCACTTGGAGACGCCCAGCATCAGCTGCGGCGCGAAGCGCCGTCAGTCTGCATGCTGTTATTAGGCGCCCTTCCGCACTAGTCCAGGTTGTCCACGCACCTGAGCACTCTCGGCCTCACTCTAGGCGCCCCTGAGAACGTCATCCACGGAACTCGCCACGACGTACTTCGCGGGCGCCTCGCGAACCCCAAGCGCCTTGAAGTGCGCCTTTCCACACTCGATCTTCGCGC
>CASBPW010000199.1 GCA_949127685.1 Candidatus Sivonenia alaskensis PMM_0068
GTAATAGATGTTGTCTATCGGGGAGATGATGGCTGGGATCTTGCCCAGACTGTGGCCTATGATTTGCTGATTTTGGATTGGATGCAGTCATTCTTACTTAAAAAATCTTAATCGCCTAGGTCAAGGGTTTGTAAGCCTGAACCCTCGAACCTTTTGAAGTCGGGGTTCATGGAAGAAAACCTTGAAGTTTTTAAAGCTTGGGCATTTGTGACCATAGTTTAGTACAGCTAGCCGGAGCTAGTAACAGGTTGTGCTGCAAACAATTTGTTACTCTTCTAAATAACCTTCCACTGTCATGTCAATAGGCAAATCTGTGCGATTGCCCCATTCATTCCAAGACCCATCGTAATTACTCAGCTTTTCGTAGCCCAAGGTATGAAGAGCAAACAGAACAGCCGTAGCAGCCACACCCCCATTGCAATAGGCGATAACAGGTTCGCTGGGATTTACAGTCGCAAAAATTTCTTTAAGGGCTTCAGGAGATTTGAGCCGTCCCGTTTCTGTATCGAATAAACTTGCCTGCGGAACATTGACAGCTCCAGGAATGTGACCTTTACGAGCAGCACGGGTAATTTCCCCCTGATACTGACTAGCCGGACGCGCGTCAATCAGCGTGCAATCCTGGGATGTCAGCAATTGATCAGCCTGTATTCGCCATGCATCCTGAAGCACAGGGGTAAAAGCTTTAGGCATCGGTATAGCTATCTGATCGGTGGTTGGGTAACCTCGCTGTGTCCAATATTTCCATCCTCCATCCAAGACAGAAACCTTGGAGTGGCCATAATAGCGGAAGACCCACCAGAGTCGGGTCGCATTCTGAGAAGGTCCATGATCGTACGTCACTACATGGGTATCCGGACCAATCCCTAAACGACTGGCTAATTTTGCAATAGCCTCTGTCGGAAGCACCTGGGAAGGGACAGAATTATCGGGGTCGGTGATGTCCTTGGTCCAGTCGATGAATAAGGATCCTGGGATATGGGAGATCAGGTATTCCTCTTCAGCGGCGCTATAGATTCCCTTCTGGCGTCCTTCGCCCAGATCTTGGCTTTTTACATAGCCTCGGATATCCAAAATACGTAGATTTGGGTCATCTAGATGTTCGGCTAACCAATCAACAGAAACAAGGGAATTCATAAGCATCTGCCATCCCGCAGCATTGTTCTCTTCAAGATAGAGTAGCGGGACAAAGTAGGAAAAGCACATGCAGACTTTGCGGCAGCTTCCCAAAACCGTTTGGGTCTTGGGCATGGTAAGCCTGTTCACCGATATTAGCTCCGAGATGATTCACTCGGTTTTGCCCTTGTTCTTAGTCTCACAGCTAGGGGCTGCCGTTTTAACGGTTGGTCTGATTGAAGGAATCGCCGAAGCGACGGCCTCGGTGCTGAAAGTATTTTCTGGAGCTTTGAGCGATTATTTAGGCAAGCGTAAAGCGCTAACGGTTCTGGGCTATGGCCTATCTGCATTTGTAAAACCGCTATTTTTCTTTGCCACATCCCCGGCCTGGGTTTTGGTGGCTCGTTTTGCTGACCGGGTGGGCAAAGGGATTCGCGTCGCCCCCAGAGATGCCTTGGTGGCTGATACGACTCCAGACTCTATGCGAGGAGCTGCCTACGGATTGCGTCAATCCTTGGATACCATCGGTGCTTTTCTCGGGCCCTTGGCGGCCTTTGCTTTACTGGCGGTAGCACCGGAAAACTTTCGCTTGATCTTCGCTCTGGCTTTAATTCCAGGCTTTTTGGCGGTTAGTCTTTTGGTCGTGGGGATCAAAGAACCACAGGCAAAAACCTCTAAGCCTAAGACCAATCCTCTGCGCTGGGAGGCTTTAGGACTGCTAGGCTCAAAATATTGGTTCCTCTTGGCCCTTGCCCTACTGTTCAATCTGGGCAATTCCAGCGATGCTTTTTTGCTGCTCAGAGCACAACAAAACGGAATTGCGGCGGCTTTTGTACCCTTGACGCTGGTGGTGATGAACATCGCCTATTCTCTGAGCGCTTATCCGGCGGGGGTTCTTTCCGACCGCTTAGGTCGTTTTGGATTATTGGTGAGTGGGTTTTTGGTATACGCCATAGCCTATTTGGGCTTTGCCTTTGTGCAGCATCCCTGGCAAGTGTGGGGACTATTTGCCCTCTATGGTTTGCATCTAGGCATGAGTCAAGGCATTTTGCTCGCCTTGGTAGCTGATACCGTGCCGACTGAATTACGGGGCACAGCCTTTGGCTTTCTGAATTTAGTAATCGGCATTGCACTTTTGCCCGCTAGTTTGCTGGCCGGCTATCTTTGGGAATCTTTTGGGCCAAGTACAACTTTTATTGCAGGCAGTATTTTTGCTGCTGTAGCAGTACTTGGTTTAGGAGTTTATCAATATAAATTCCGTACCGTTTAATCATTTAAGTCAATATCAACCAGCTTAATCTTTGAAGAGGTGTCTAACTGAATAGCAATCTTAGATTTTGGGACCTGATACTGCTTATACCAATTCCAATCCGTCTTGCTCTAAATTAGGTGTTATCCGTTCGTGCGAACTGCCTCAGCTTTTTGCTAGGAGCAAATGTTCTGCGTAGTTTTTGGTCATTGGAATATTCACCTCGGTTAACGACTCTTCGGGAATGTCCACGAAAGTGGCCCCTATTAAGGACACCCCAGTATGGTCGCTGAGCTCGTTGTAGAATTTATAAAAAGGGAGGTTACTTTGACTGGAGATTCTTTTAAAGAGCTGAAACTAGGACAGACTATCTTCCCTGCTTTCTACCTGAGTCATTCTAAGAAACTGTTTAAGGCTCTTGGCTCAAAGCCAGAAAATTGGTATAAAAATTCACAACTTTTAAAGTTTGGTGCAGATGTCTTTTTTGAGAAGGCGAATAAAGCAACGATAACCTTCCTTAGCTCAATCCGCGAAGTAATTGGTCAAGGAAGGTTACCAACCCCACAAGAGGAATTAGCAAGATCAGAAATGGAGTTAGCCTTACTGTATTTTCAACTGTCAGCTAGTTCCATCGAAATTTTACTAAAAGGAATTATCATTGCTAAAGATCCTAAGCATATAAAAGCGGAGGGAAAGTTGGGTAAAAAAATCAAAACCCATGATCTCACAAAATTATTAGATTTAGCTAAATGTTCTATTCCATTTGAAGAAAACAGTTACCCATGGAGGGAGGATCTACCGAAAAAACTTACCCATTTTATTCTCTGGCAGGGGCGATATCCAATTTCTCTAGAGGGTAACAATAATACTTTTGAAGGGCAGTTTGATTTACCTTGGTGCGCTCCTTCAGACAAAGAAGACATTGACCTGCTCTACAGTTGGTTATGGGAACAGCGGCCTTCCAAGTTAAAGTAGCGACATGGCAGACAACTACCTTCTTTAGACTATCCATCGAGTTTATTGGAGTTTAACCCCTCATTGGGGGTGAGGATTTAACCTATGGGACAAGTTTTTTCTCTGCGGGCAAAGCGTATGCTGGGCTGGATACTAACAGGTCTATTCATATTCTTTGGTACAAGCGCTTGGAGTCCGATCGCCTTCAGCCAGATTCCAA
>CASBPW010000200.1 GCA_949127685.1 Candidatus Sivonenia alaskensis PMM_0068
ATGGCAGCAACAGTCCTATGCAGGCAATCACTTGGGCCTGGATAGGTTCAGGGATAGCAGGGTTCTTTCTGGGGGGTGGCGTAGTAGTCTTCTGGAATAATCTGATCAAAAAACAGGAAAGCCAGCTAGTAGAGCGCAAATACATCCGAGGAACTAAGCGTAACCATTATGAGGAAGTACAAAAACTGATTGAACAGAAAAGTGAACTTAGCGAGATAACACTTGGTGGGGTCAGAATTCCCAAGGGCGTAGAAGAGTTATCAATGTTAATTACAGGCTCTCAGGGAACGGGTAAATCTGTATTGATGATGGAAATATTGGACAAAGTTGAAGAGCGTGGCGATAACGCGCTTATCTATGACCGGACCGGAGATTTCATTAAAAGATACTACCGGGAAGAAAGAGGGGACGTTATTCTAAATCCTTTTGATGTCAGGGGTCGAGGCTGGAACTTTTTAGTTGAAGGAAATATTGAAAGCATCTCTCATAGTCTCGTTCCAGATAGAGAAGGTAAGGATGAGTTCTGGAGAAATGCGGCCCGACAAATATTTGAAGGGTTAGCAAAAGTATGTAGTAACAATCAAGAGATGGCTTATGTCCTTGCCTGTTTGACTGTAAAAAGCATGTTGGAGCGCCTGAGAGGAGATATTGCTCAACGGTTATTAGCAGAGCCGATATTGGCAGCTAACGCATTGGCAACCGCCAGTACGTATCTTGGATGTTTTAGAATGCTCCCAGATAAGGAAGACCTCTTTTCTGTAAGTGATTGGGCAAGGACGGGAATGACCCCTGAAGGCAAAAAGGGAGCATGGGTTTTCTTATCTTGTCCTCAAGTACATCAAGAACGATTGAAGCCGATCCTATCGCTATGGTTTGACATGGCGGCTAAAGGAATCCTAAGTAGAGAACAGGATATAAGCGGACCTAAAACAGTCCTCGCTATTGATGAATTAGCCAGTTTAAATGCGCTGCCTGCGGTGCCGACGGTTCAATCTGAAGGGAGGAAGTTTAGAGGGTTCACGGCTATAGCTTTCCAAAACTTTCCACAAATTGAAAATATCTATGGCAAAGAAATAGCACGAGCGATAGCAGCGACCTGTAGGACAAAAGTATTCCTGGCTGTAGAAGAAGCAGATACCGCAGAATGGGGTTCTCGCACTATAGGAGAGGTGGAAGAAGAAGAGTTACGAGAAACCATGACTATGGGGCCTTCTGCTTATAGAGATGGAGTAAGCCTGGCACGTCAAAGAGTAACCAGAAGAGCGGTGATGGCTTCGGAAATACTGAACTTACCCAGTCTGACCGCGTTCTTGAAATTGCCGGAAGGATATCCAGTTTGCAAGATAAAACTTAGACCAAAAGATAGGCCGATTATTGCAGAAGGTTTTATACAAACTGAGTGGAAACCAGAAGAGTATGCGGTAGTTGATTTAGAAGAAGAGCGTCTACTTGGACAGTCAGAAGATGAGGAGAAAGAATTGCCCTCTGGTGGAAATACAGAGGGTCAGAGTAATGAAAGGAGTGCTGAGAGAAGTGAATCTGAAGGTCTCGAAGATATATTGTGGGGAGGGATAGATGCTGTCGATAGGAAAGGTTAAATCTAGTGCTGAAGCGGCACACTATTTCACAAAAGATAACTATTACACCAAATCACAGGGGGTTGAAAAATCCCAGTGGTATGGGAAAGGAGCACAGGCGTTAGGGCTTGATACAACGAAGCAGGTTGACCCTACAGAGTTTAAAGAGCTGTTAGACGGACGACATGAAGGCAAAAAACTGAGGACGATTTTTAAGGGTGAGAATAAGAAGCCGACGCTCGCTCTGGACCTTACCTTCAGTGCTCCAAAATCAGTCTCTCTTACCGGACTCGTCAACAGGGATAAAGAGGTTCTGCATTGTCATGATCAAGCGGTCAAAGAAGTCGCTGATTACTTTGAAAAGAACCATGCGGCTACCCGAATCCAGGTAGACAACCATGCCATGCAAAGACAGACAGGGAACATGGTGGCCGCCATCTTCCAGCATGACACCAGCCGAGAATTAGACCCTAACTTGCACTCTCATGTGGTGGTGGTAAATATGACTCACACCAAGGATGGGTGGAAAAGTCTGGACGGCAAGGAACTTTATAGGAAAGATACTCCAGTTTTACTGGATCAGGTCTATAAAAGTGCTTTAGCAAGAAACCTCATGGAGAGGGGTTATGCGTTGAAATTTGACCATGAGAAGGGGAGCTTTGAAATTGAAGGATATACCCAAGACCAGCTAGACACGTTCTCGAAGAGGGCGAAGCAGATACAGGAAACAGGCGCTGTAAGCCCTAAACAAAAACAGATAGCAGCTCTAGAAACGAGAAAGGCTAAAGACCATGAGCAGAATAGAGAAACAATGCAGCAGCGCTGGCAGGAGGAGGCTCAAAAAGTAGGTATTCAGCATCCAAAGCGCAAGCCCTCAAAGACGAATGAGCAACGGCAGGAAGTTTCTGTAGAGAGTGCGGTTCGGTATTCCATTGAGCACAACACCGAACGTAGTGTATCGGTGACTCGGGAGAAGCTTGCGAAGGATGCTCTAGTCTGGGGGGCGGGGCAAGTACGCGGGGCAGAGGTCCTAGAAGCGATAGAACAGAAAATTAAAGTTGGTCAGTTACTCCGGGCTCCAGATAAAAGACTGACCACCGTAGCGGCGAGATGGAGAGAAGTCCAGACCATCAATATCGTAAATAGAGGCCAAGGCGCAGTAGAAGCCATGACTAGCCTAGAGAAAATAGGATTTAGACTCAAGGATAAGGGCCTTACCACTGAGCAAGAGAATGCCGTTTTGATGGCTGCTACCACTGCCGACCGGATAACCGCATGGCAAGGCGTTGGAGGTAGTGGAAAGACGACCCACGCCCTCCAAGAACTGAAACGAATTGCCGAGGAAGGAGGTTATACCGTAAGGGGTTTTGCGCCCTCCGCAGATACGGCCAGGACGTTAAAGAAGGATGGAACCATTCCGACCGAGACGGTTTCGGCATTGCTGGTGAGGAAAAGTGAGTCGCCAGGTTCTAAAAGAGAAATCTGGGTGGTCGATGAAGCAGGGCTGATG
>CASBPW010000201.1 GCA_949127685.1 Candidatus Sivonenia alaskensis PMM_0068
GGCTGCGCTCGATAAAAAATCTGGACGAGATGTCGTGGAGCTGATGCAACGCATTACCAAAGAGCAGGGAGCTACGATTTTACTGGTGACGCATGATAACCGCATCCTCGATATTGCCGACCGCATTATCGATATGGAAGATGGCTGTCTTTTAGATCAAGACTTAGATACTGCTTCTTCATCAAGTTGAATCTGAACTATCTCTATGATTCAACAACCATTCATATTTAGTTTTTCTGGTGCCGTGCAAGTGCGCATGTTGAATGTCAGAAATTTTTCTTCAGATTCGGTTACTTATATCTTCTGCCGTAATAGAAGCAACAAGCACGGATAATCCGTACAATCGTTCACCGATTGAGAAATCTTGCTGCATAAGCAATATTCCAGCATGAAGCCTGCTTTCAGCCAAAAACTGCTTGTGGAGCTTGCCGAAGTCCCGAATGTTATATGTGCAAATGATCCGACTATTTTGACCAGCCCATAGTAACTGTTCTTCATCCGAAAATCCTTCTCGTTTGACCTCGCTTACCGTCGTCACATCAACATCCCTCTGGCGTAGTGCCATCAGCAGCGCTCGGTTCATGCTGTCTTCGTCTAGGTAGAGACGAATGACGCTCATTGCTCCTGTTCCTTTGCATCAAGATGTTCAGCGTATAAGCGATCGTAGTCTTCTCGATCTTGTTGTAAAGCCTGCTCTATCTCTTCTCGATTCGCGTGATAGTAAGTAAGGGCAGCATAAACCTGTGCCATGCTTAGATACCCCCAGTTGTCCGCAATTTCTTCGGGCATTAAACCTTGTTTCCACAATGTTGTAATACGACCAACTGTAATTCTTGTGCCTGTGATACGGGGGCGGTTTCCGCAAATATCAGGAGTACGAACGATGAGCGTACCAATATCAACAATAGCTACTGTCATATTCCCTCCTTAATCTTTTCCATCATACAAAAACTGTTGCCACAGTAAATAGAAGTCTATGTTGAGACAGCACTCACCGATAAATAATTATATTAGTATGCGCTTACTTCTTAGCGGTGGAGTTCAAAGTCCGAGCATACTGCAAAGATTCAGATGAAGCAACGATTGTGATTCGGTCTGCCTCTTTTGCATCTTTAGTTTGACGCAGTACGTCAAAGAGCTTTTGAAAAGGTATCACGGAGATTTTAGTATTTTTAGCAAGTTCGGGATTTTTCTGTTTGAGGGCAGCAAAAGTTCTCTCAGCGTCCTGGCTATCGAAGAAAAAAGGTTGGACTGTTTGGCCATTCTGCTTTACCCCAAGCACATTTTTTTCACTTTTATCGGTGAGGGCGAAAACAGGAATACCTGGATAAATTTTAAGACTTTTCTCTTTTTCCTGGGCCAGTTTCAAGGCATAGCGCAAAGAACTTTGGGCAGGCAAGATTTCAATAGCAAGCTTATTCTTTTTATTCTCCTTGCCAAACTCTAAAGCTTTGCCCAAGGGCAATGCCTTTGCCTTCACCGATTTAGCCAAGGTAGGATTGGACTTCTGAAGGACATTTTGAAAATCAGCGAGTTCTTGCTTACTCAAGAAAAAATAGGCAATTTGAGTGGCAGAGGTCTTGGCTCCCTTTGGAGGTGCGACAAGAACAGGGCTACTCTTCTCGTTCAGGAAGGTAAAAACAGGAATCCTATCCATCTTTTGAAGCACTACGTTCTCATCCAACGCATGCGCTGGTTGGCTGAGCGCTAGACCAAGGGTGGTACCTAGCAAAAAGAGAGCTATTTGATTACGCACGCAAGAAGTCCTTTTAAGAAATAAACGAGATTCAGATATAACTCAAACTACCTTAATCTTGACTCTAAGGATATCGGTTAGGGGCGAATGGTAAAAATACCACTTAGCTGCATCAAGCCTTTACGGATATCCAGTGATTTAACCTGAGTGTCTTGTCCCAGATTGATCTTGAGATTCTGGAGCAGCTCGGTAGGGAGTAATTGACCGCTGGATTTCAATTCTGGATTATTTAATTTCAGCGTATTGCTATTCAGAAGGTCTAGCCCTGTGGTAATTTGCACCGGAAGTGCTGGTCCCTGCTCAGGCATTAGGGTCGCCGCTACCTGTACCCGTCCCTGTTCCAGGAAACTTAGTTGGGGTTGATTCAGTGCAAGGGGTATCGAAGACGCAGGTCCGGCAAAGCTAGGCACTGAAAGCCTGAGGTTGGCAAGCTGCTTTTGGAACTGGGGAGAAGTCAAATAATAGTTCAGATCGGATTCTGTCATCGTGATCGCCAAGTCTGCCTGAACTGGGCTCTTGAGTTTGACCCCACCTCCTCTAAGGGCTTGGCTCAGATCCAGTTGTACCATGCGACCCACCAAATTGACCGAATGAGCCTGTATTCCTTGGTAGACTACGTTATCAGCAGTGACATTGATTTGAGGAATCAGCCCCCCTAGAAGTTCCTGGTCCGTTGCTTGGAGCTTAATATCCAAATTGTCTGCTTTAGTCACCTGTTGCATCACCCATGTTTTGAGCAGCGGAGTGAGCAAAGAACCAAGCCATTGGGCTTTGGCAGAGGGCGCAAGAGAAGACCAGAGCAGGGATAGCAAGATAGTTAACATCCAAACAGGAATTTTACGCATAGCACTGCATGGCATTTGAGGTAAGAACTCAATAGCATTGACGCTAGAGTAATACTGCACGTTCCACTACGTTCTATTTTATGAAGAATATACTCAAAAATTCACTAATGCAGCAGACCCTGCTCGGATTATGGCTTGGTGCAGCCTGTCTGGTCATACAACCACCCCTCTTGGCCCAGGCCGAGAACCCGACAGCTAGCTCTGCGGATAGCCTATTCCAAGATGCGTACAAAGCTCAAGACCCTGCCCGGCAGGCCCGCCTATATCGTGAATATCTTAAACTCAAGCCAGACGATGCTACCGCCTGGAACAATCTAGGAATTGCGCTCAAAAGGCAGGCAGATTATGAAGCAGCTGTTTCCAGCTACCGTAAAGCTATCCAGAAAGCGCCAGAAGGAGATAAGCCCCTCACCGCAAAAATCTATAACAATCTCGGTGAAGCCCTACGTCTTCAGAATAAGACTCCAGAGGCCCTCGCCGCTTTTAATAAGGCTTTAGAATTAGACCCTAAGCTAGGCTTTGCCTACAATAACGTCGGGAAAATCTACTTTAGCCAGAATCGCTTAGAAGACGCGATTGTCTCTTTCCAGAAAGCGGTATCCCTCACCCCCAACGAAGTAGAACCTCAAGGTAATTTGGCAGGTGCTCTGATTGCCGCCAAGCGTTACCAAGAAGCGATCCGGGCGGCAGAACAGGGTGTCAAGCTAGACCCGAAAGACCCAATTACTCGCTATAACTTGGGGCTGGCGCTGATGAAGCAAGCGGAAATCGAGCTCAAAACTGCCCAAAGCCTCTTTGAAGAAAAAGGCGATCAAAAGAATAGTGCTCGGGTAAGTAAACTCTTGAAAAACTTCCTGATCGATTCCAAATAGCAGGATAACGAAGTCACTCCTATGCATACCCACCAACTGGTAGTTCCGCCAGATCCCTCGGAGCAGCGATTAGACCGATGGTTGGCAGCCCAACTGCCCGATTTGTCTCGTTCTCGTCTGCAAAAGTTGATCGATCAAGGGCAGGTGTTACTCAATCAGCATCCCTGTCTATCCAAGAGCCCGATCAAATCTGGAGATGAGGTTTCCGTTCAAGTCCCTGCCCCCGTAACTCTAGACCTCTCTCCCAGTGAAGGGAAAGCTGCCATGCTGGACATCCTCTATGAAGACGAGCAGTTAATCGTCCTCAATAAACCCGTCGGTATGGTCGTTCACCCGGCTCCGGGGCATAGCAGCGGCACTTTGGTTCATGCCCTGCTCGCCCATTGTTCTGATTTATCAGGAATTAACGGCGTAGAACGTCCCGGCATTGTTCACCGATTGGACAAAGACACCAGTGGGGTTCTAGTCGTTGCCAAGACCGACTTAGCCCATCAAAGTCTACAGGCTCAGATCCAGGCTAAAACAGCTCAACGAGAGTACTTAGGCATTGTCTGGGGCGCTCCCAAAACGCCAATGGGTATAGTAGATGCTCCTATTGGCCGCCATCCGGTCCAGCGAAAAAAAATGGCGGTGGTAGAAAATGGCCGTTCTGCCCGGACCCATTGGAAAGTCCTGGAACGCATGGGCAACTATACCCTGATCGGATTTCGCCTAGAGACGGGTCGCACCCACCAAATCCGGGTCCATAGCTTCCACATGGGCCACCCGATCGTAGCGGACCCTTTGTATGGGCAGGGGAAACTGCCCAAGGTCAACTTTCAAGGCCAGGTGCTTCATGCCTATCGCTTGCAGTTCACCCATCCCGTTACCCAAGAAGCAATAAGTTGTACAGCCCCTCTCCCAGATAATTGGCTTAAGCTTCTGCGGTACTTAAGAAGTCAGGCTATGATGCTGGATCCGCTGTTAGCTCGTCCAATAGTCCTGGAATGGGATTGATTTCAAGCCGTTTATTTTCTAGGTCTACTACGGGAACTAGGGCTTTTACGAAGGGGACCATTAGCTTTTGCTTGGGCGTTTGAATAACCAGAATGTCATTGCCAAAGGTATTCATATCCACCACTGGCCCTAGGACTGCACCCGTATCCTGTCGATAGGCCATCAGTCCAATCAGGTCCATGACATGAAATTCATCGGGCGCGAGCACAGGCCGTTCTTCGCTAGAAACAACGAACTGCCAACCACGCAGGGCTTCTGCCGCATCAGAGTCATCCACGCCCTTAAGTTGGACCAAATACTGCTTTTTGCTGGCGTGATAGCGACCTGATAAGAGATGGACCGCTCGATGTTGCCCATCCGGTCCCTGCAAACGGCGAGGGCCCACTTCCGTCAAACGTTCTGGGAAATCAGTTTCTGGCAGCACCTTCAATTCACCTTTGAGTCCGTGGCTACCGACTACCGTCCCAATCAACCACCATGTTTCTTCTGTCATATTCGAAGCAGCCCAAGCCTAAAGCAACCACAAAGGTATTTGAAAATAGCTGACGCTAATGTTTTCTATGTCTGATGGGAGAGAAGCACGACTAGACCCACCATCCCTGAACCAATAGTCTATCTTGTTTCTTTAGGCGTTACAGGAGCGGCGCTCTAGAGGCCTTGGCGCACCCGCTGTTCCTGTTATCGGGGATTCACTAGAACATTCCACAGACGCAGGGTGCGATACAATCACTCGTACTGTTGCGTTTCATAGCTTGCGATGATCCACGAAATTACCATGCCTGCCCTTAGCTCAACGATGACCGAAGGCAAAGTTGTTGCCTGGAAAAAGAACGTGGGAGAGAAAGTCGAGAAAGGGGACATCATCGCCGTTGTTGAATCCGACAAGGCTGATATGGATGTCGAATCCTTCAACGAAGGTTATCTCGCCAATATTTTTGTCCACGACGGGGAAACCACTGCGGTTGGAGCTGCCATCGCCCTCCTCGCCCAAACTAAAGAAGAAATTGCGCAAGCCGCCGCCAAGACTCCTCCCTCGGCCCCCAAGAAGGCTACAGAGGCTGCGCCTGCCGCCCAATCAGAGAAGCCAGCAGAGCCTACACAAGCAAGTGACCTTAAACCCGAGTCGGTGCCCGCTCCTGTCGCTCGAGAAACAGGAACTCGTATTGCGGTAAGTCCTCGTGCTCGCAAATTGGCTCAAGATATGGGTATTGACCTGTCTAAGATAAACGGGAGTGGGGCTAATGGCCGGGTTGTGGAAGCTGACGTACTGCAAGCATCTCAAGCGGCCCCGGCTGCCCGTCCTGTCACTCCTGCCATCTCCACCCCAACGTTGCAAGAAATAGCTGCTCAAGGGTTCACGACCCTCCAGAAAGCAGTGATTCAGAACATGGAACAGTCTTTGACGATTCCTTCGTTCCGGGTAGGATATACCGTCACCACAGACCGCTTTGATGCGCTGTATCAGCAGTTGAAGTCTAAAGGTGTGACGGTAACTACGCTGTTGGCAAAAGCGATAGCGACCGCCTTGGTGGCCCATCCTTTGGTCAATAGCAGCTATACCCCCAGTGGGCTCAAAACCAATCCGCAGATCAATATTGCGATTGCAGTCGCCATGGATGAGGGAGGACTGATCACGCCTGTATTGCGCGATGCAGCCAATAAAGATGTTTACCAGCTATCCCGTGAGTGGAAAGACTTGGTAGCCCGTGCCCGCAGCAAAAAACTACAGCCTGAAGAATACAACTCAGGAACGTTCACCATTTCTAACCTGGGTATGTTTGGGGTGGATCGTTTCGATGCTATGGTCCCCCCTGGAACAGGAGCCATTCTGGCGGTAGGAGCCTCAAAACCGACAGTTGTGGTCAATGATGAGGGTTTCATAGGCGTAAAACGTCAGATGCAGGTAGTACTTTCTGGAGATCATCGTGTTTTCTATGGCTCCCATGCCGCGATCTTCCTGCAACAGTTGGCCGCATTGATGGAGCAAGAACCAGAGAAATTAACCTTGCTTTAAGTCATCTTTGGGGCCAATCTCCCTTGGATCGTGATACTCCCTTGATACGATAGAGGGAAGCTCCTCTCCTCACCCCTTATAGAAAGTACGCCTCCCTTGCGTAAACCCCTGAATCAACCCGTGAATAGACCAGCTCTGCCGGCGGGTACCCCCTTCGACCAAAAAAAACTCGATGCATGTATTGGGTGTGGGCTGTGTTTGCCCGCTTGCCCAACCTATCAAGTTACGGGGTCTGAAGCCGATTCCCCAAGAGGGAGAATCTACCTCATGGACGCTTGGAACCAACAAGTCCAGAATCAGCAAGACATAATTGCCACGCCCGGTACGCAAGAACATCTCAATAAATGTATTCAATGTCATGCCTGTACGACTGTGTGCCCTTCTGGGGTGGAGTACAGTAGCCTGATTGCCCAGAGTAAAGTAGTTCTGGCAAAGCAGAGCCCCGCCGGGGCAAGGGCACTCCAGCGTTGGCTGGTGGGCCAGGTGTTGCCTTCTCCGGTTGGACTGACTATCCTGCGACAGGTTTTGAGGATCTATCAACTCTCGGGTCTCCAATTTTTAGTACGTCAGACTCAAATTCTGGGTAAAAATCGTTTAGCCCAGATCGAAGGTTTATTGGCCGAAATATCCACTGTGCGTCCGCTAAAACCTACGATTGTGCCAGATGAAAAAGACCTTTATGCCAGCGGGACAGCCGCTCTGTTTTTAGGATGCTTGGTCAATAATCTCTCTAACTCGGTCAATTTGGCTTCCCGTCGTCTGTTGCTTACTTCTCGTTACCAAGTGGCGATTCCTCCCCAGACATGCTGTGGGGCCATTGCTGCGCGGGTGGGAGAAGTGGACATAGCCCGCAACCTCGCTATCCGTAATCTCAAAGGGTTTGCCAAACAGCCCACAGAGTACATTGTGACCAATAGCGCCTCCTGTGGAGCTTTTCTAAAGGAGTATCCTCAACTGTTGGCGGATGACCTGGAGTACAGAGAGCTGGCGAAGTCCTATGCCAGCCGGGTTGCAGACATGGGGCAATTTCTATCTCGGACCCAGCGAGAGCCGATGACCCATGCCCTCAATATGCGGGTAGCCTACCAACATTCCTGCCATCTCAACTACAAGCTGCAATCCAGTCCCGATACGTTAAATCTGCTCCAGAGAATTCCTGGGCTAGAGTTGGTTCCCTTTATTGAATCGGAAATGTGTTGTGGCGCGGGAGAATTTTTTAATATCTTTGAGCCCGAAATGAGCTTGCGGGTAGGCGAACGCAAAATGGATTATCTTACCGATACGGGAGCCGATGCGGTGGTTGTGGGAAGTCCTGGATGTATGGCACAACTGTCCCGTGGTGTTCGCGAACGTGGGCTCAAAAAGAAAGTGATGCATCCCGTGGAACTTCTAGATTGGGCTTATTCTGGTCCTTTCCCTGAAGAGATTTGAAACTAGAACGTTAGAATGAGATTCATAAGAGATGTATCAAAAGCCTCAGGGATATTCATGGCTGACCAACTGATTCGGGGAACTGCAGCGAACGGGAAAATTCGTGTGGTAGGGGTAGTTTCCACTAAAGCGGTAGAAGAAGCAAGGGTTAGACATCAGGCGTCTTTTGTGGCCACAGCGGCTTTAGGTCGGACGATGACAGCCAGCCTATTACTTGCGGCCAACCTGAAATTGGATACAGCCCGGATCAATATTCGAATTGCTGGTGATGGTCCGTTGGGGGGTATTCTGGCTGATGCCGGCGCTGATGGAACAGTTCGGGGATATCTGGCAGACCCCACCGTTGAACTCCCGCCCAATGCTCAGGGCAAATTGGATGTGGGCTCGGCCGTGGGGAAGGGATATCTCCATGTTTTGAGGGATTTGGGCTATGGCTACCCCTATGCCGGAACCGTAGAGCTGGTCACGGGCGAAATTGGAGATGACATTACGGAGTATCTATCTGTTTCCGAACAAACCTCTTCTGTCGTGCTGTTGGGGGTATACATTGCTCCCGAGGGCGTAGAAGCAGCGGGAGGTATTCTCATTCAATTTATGCCTGGGGAAGAAGACACGGAACTGGAAAGGGCGCTCAAGGACAACCTGGAGGGAGTTACAGGTATCACGAACTGCCTGCGAGCGGGGAAAAAATTGCCCGATATTCTTGGAGAAATTTTGACTGGACTCGAACTGCAGATTGCCCCAGAAGTTCAGATAGTCCGCTTCCAGTGTGGCTGCTCTGTAGACAGGGTGCGGGGTGCTCTGAAAATGCTGGGTTCTGACGAACTAAAAGACATGATTGAAAAAGACGGTGGTGCAGAAGCGACCTGCCATTTCTGCAATGAAATCTACCAATTGAGCCGTCAAGATTTAGATGACTTAGTGCAACAACTCTCTGCTCA
>CASBPW010000202.1 GCA_949127685.1 Candidatus Sivonenia alaskensis PMM_0068
ACTTCAGGCAGATCATAGGACTCTAAGGCGGCGAGCACTTGAGCGGAGCCATCCTTTAAGCAGGTGCGATTTTGACAAACTAATATAGTTTTTTCCAAAATTCTTGCATCAGTTACATTTTCCATTTTAAAAGGAGCTACTTAAAAGGACTTCTTATTCTCATCATTCCTTTACACCCACTCCCTATCAGGATTTAGTAATATGGAGATAGATTCTCTGATAAACCTATGCGCACTGTCTTTCTTACTTTTGTGCTTTTAGGGTTGAGTTTCGTCCCTGCTGCGGTAGCTCAAACACTACAGCCAATGACCGTATCTCGCTCCTTTGTATGTATCAGCGAACAAGCTTCGCAAACTGGAGATGCCAAAGCAGCCTCTGCCCTGCGGACTGCTACGGGTTCTGCGGGCAATGAAGAGGATGCCAAATATAAAGCCCATTTAGAAGCTACCGAGGTCTGTAAGAAAGAAGGACAACTTTACCGCTGGGCTGGGGATTGGCAGCTTAAAAGTTCTTAACATTCATATAAAAAAAGCCATTTTTTATATGAATGTCCTGATTATTAAGGTAGGAAAAGTAAATATACTGCAACAATTCGCAGCAGGAATGTAGGATTTATCTATACTTCTTAGTAAGGGAATACCTTCTTTCCCCTTAGCTGACCAGTTGTAGTATTCCCCTTCTTCCTAAAGGTTTTATTATGGCCGACCTCAAAAAGTATCGTTTTGCTTGTACGCTCACCTTTGGAGATATCTACGGCCAAATTATTGTTTGGCTGGGAGTGATTTTTGTAAGTTTGGCTGCTGCGCTGGCTGGTATGGGCGCCAACAATCCTATATTTGCTCTAATCACCGTGGGCCTGGTTTGGGTAGTGTCCCTACCTTTCTTGCTCTTCGCTTTTGTAACGACGCTTTTCAATCACATTGAAATCTCGACGGTAGGTACCCAGGAAGAAGTGACAACTTCTACCACGATGTTTACACGAGCTCAACCTCAGGGTGAATGAGTCAGTTTTTAAATTTTAGCTAAACGCCCAGTCTCCTAGGTGCAGGTTTTGAGCGATGATACGCTGATATGGAAAATTGAGGACATAGCGTTTCATGGCAGAACTGGAACAGGCTCCTAAAGCCGTGGATGAGCCCATCGCCTGCGATTGGCTTCTGCAAATCTTAATAAGTGTCACCAACAGTTCGGGGACTCCTTGTCCTATCACCCTTCATGTGGGTGGGCTATTAGTGTCGGGAGAATTGGTGAGTGGTCTGCAGTATTTTGAAGAATTCGCTCAGCAAATGGGTTCTGCCGTCAAAGAATCGGAACGGGAAGAAATAGAAGCTATGTTCCGGGAAATGGGGCAAAGTTTTTATTCCCAAGAGAAATCCCCAGATGCTCCACCACCGCCTAATCCCCACTTTATTCATCTACAAAATGTAAAAATCTTCAACCCGGAAGGACTGCCTTTTCCCTCGAATGACGGAGCTTTTTGGCGTGGTCGCGTAGAAGCTGTCGATGCTTTTATGCTGGGTTCTCTAACTCCCAAAATTGGTGGCATGGATGCTGGTGAGATTGTAGAAGATTAATAGTCTTTGCTATCGCTCAGACCATAGCTGGTCAAATTCTTGCCCAAAGCTTTGGCTCATAGCTTTATTGTTATGGACGATTAGTAGATTTTCATCATTGCGGGTATTAGCTCCGAGGGAAAAGTTGAAAGAGCCAAAAACTAGACTAGGGGCATCACTATCTCGGTCAATGAGCAATACTTTGTGATGCATCATATAGAGATTCGTATCTTCCCGTATATCTCCTCCTAGGGAAGACAATCGCAAAAAGCTAGAGTAGGTAGAGTTTTGCTTATGTTCAAAGATTCCTCGGACAGCCACACCCCGTGCAATATCTTCTTGTAGGATTTTTTCCAAAGCTTTAGCCGTGAAGCTAAAGGCCAAAATATCTACGCTTTGCTTTGCTTTTGCTAGGGTATTTTCTAAGGCCGTAAGGGGCTGATTCTCTGGACTAAAATAAGTTTCAAGGACCGTGCCATCTTTTAGCTGAATCTTTGGATAGGGAGTCTGGGGTACTTTCATAGGACCAAATTTGCCTGACCAAAGTTGTTCAAATTCAATTTGATAGTTGTCAATAAGCTGAGTGATGGCTGGATCTTGATGACTATCCCAAAAGACAAAGTTATTGTTATTGCGCTGTGTGCAGTTGCGGGTGAGGTTCATAGACCCCATGCCTAAAACTTCCCCATCAATAATCAAAAATTTGTCATGCATTAACCCTCTATTCTTTGCCCCATCATCCTCTACTGGAATACCCTGCTGCTCTAATTTTTGTAGAGGTGCCTCCTGGCGATTGCTATGCTCGGTGACTATACGTATTTGTACCCCTCGACTCTTTGCCTGACTGATCGCCTCGGTGATAGTCTCATTATTCAATTCATAGGCGGCTATATCTAACGTACTTTTAGCTTGACTGATATGCTGTGCAACAGCTTCTCCAAGCGGATCTAAGTGGTCGCTTTGACTGGTCTGATTTGGATTTGTGAACAGTAAGGTATAGGGCTTATCGACAGATAGCTTATTAACTTGGGAATCGGTGGTTTGCGTACATCCACTCAATATTCCAGAAATACAAATAGTTAGCAATACTTCTAGGAAAAGACTGGGCTGGGCGGGACTTTGAAATTTAAAAATAGATAGCCGGATTTTCCCCCTGCAACCTAAATACTGCTTATTTTTCACGCCTGCATCTCTGGGGAAATAATTCTAGTTCAAGATCCAACATGCCCCCAGCAGAAATTA
>CASBPW010000203.1 GCA_949127685.1 Candidatus Sivonenia alaskensis PMM_0068
CTTGTCCTGTAATGAAGCTTTCTTGGATTCCCACTCCTGCTTCAGCGACTGACTACCCGTAATACCAGGAATGATCGTGAAGGTGGGAACGACGGCAATAGTTGCTTTGGCTATCTGCTCATCCACCGCTTGCAGTGCATCCCTCTTCTTATCTTGAAAAGCGGGGACATCCTTACAAGGAGCCGCAGAACCCAAAGTTGGTTTGACTGCTGCTTCTTCAGGGGGGGCTGCTGCTGCTGCGCCTGCTCCTTGTGCCTGTACATCAGAAGATTTGATAACGTTGGTGTGAACCTCTTCTGCCGGGGCGTTTGCTGCTGCTGGTGCTTCTTCCCCGATTGAGGCTCCCGCTGCTTTGGTATACCCGCAGGTCAGCTTGAAGAGCTGTTGAGCGCGGCTGAGGGTTAAGACCACGTTGGCCCCATCGGTGCTCTTAGGGGTAATGGAAACCACGTCAGTTATTTCAAATCCTTTCGACTTTGCTACATTGATGCAAGCTTCTTTAGCTGTATTGGCTAGTGCTTCAGGAACACTCTGGGCATAGGAGGCCGTAGTCGCCATCAGGCAGAGTGTAGTGGTAGCTGTCAGGGCCGCTAGCCAACGATTTGAGGTTTTGGTCATGTTTTCTTCCTTTACCGGCAATAAAACAGAAAGGACATAGGGCAATGTGTACGTTAGGGCGCAGATCCAACCCCTTCTAGGAGTGCATCTTACCTTCTGTGGCTAAGGCATTAACAGAGGAAACCGTAAAGATATGTGAATGTATTTTCTCTTCCCGTTTATCAGAGCCTATTTCGACGCTCAGGAATATTGCTCTCTCCGGCTCTCCACACCCTATTTGGACTTACGCGAAGATGGCTCCCAGCCCCAGAGGGCGGAGATTAAATCGAATAATCCGCTACGAAAGACTTAGCATCTTTAGTGCGCACAAAGACTTGCTGCCCGACTTGTGGGCTCAAGCGGTCAAACTCTTCTCGGTTGAGATGGGCTGTGATCGTATGGTCGTAGCCAGCGGTTAACTCTATCTGGACTTCCCAGCCTAAATGCGTGATACGACGGATCGTAAATCCGCTGGCCCCTTCCTGTGGAGTCGCCAGTAGCTCTATGTCATGGGGCCGGATAAATAAATCTTGCCCAAAGGAATTCATCGATTTCACCAAAGGGGAATCGGAAGGAACGACATTCACCGGGCCGATAAAACCCATGACAAAAGGAGTTTTCGGATGGTCATAAATTTCCTGGGCAGAGCCAATTTGCTCAATTTTGCCCTTATTCATGACCACGATTTTGTCAGCGACTTCAAGGGCTTCTTCTTGGTCATGGGTAACAAATACAGAAGTCACATGCATTTCATCATGCAGACGGCGCAGCCATGCCCTGAGATCTTTACGCACTTTGGCATCAAGCGCTCCAAAGGGTTCATCTAATAGAAGGACGTTCGGTTCTACGGCCAAAGCACGGGCTAAGGCGACCCGTTGGCGTTGGCCTCCAGAAAGTTGGTTAGGATAGCGTTTAGCCAGTCCTGCTAATTGAATCAGCTCCAAAAGTTCATCTACCCGTTTTTTGATCGTAGTTTGATTTGCCTTGCGGAGTTTCAGGCCAAAGCCAATATTTTCTGCGACGGTCAAATGCTTAAACAGGGCGTAATGCTGAAAGACAAAGCCGATATTCCGTTCTTGTACGGTGCGGGTCGTGGCATCTTCGCCGGTGAGCAGGATTTTGCCGGAATCGGGAGATTCTAGCCCAGCAATCAGACGGAGCAGGGTAGACTTTCCCGAACCGCTAGGACCGAGGAGGGCGACTAAAGAACCCGCTTCTACTTCTAGCGAAACGTGGTCGACGGCTTGAAAACTGCCGAACTGTTTACTGACATCTTGGACTGTGATTCCCATTGCTCTAGACTCCCTCTGGCTTTTCTTCTATTTCAGTGGATGGTTCTTTGCTTTGGATGAACTCTATGAATCACCAGAGTAACTACCGCAAAAAGTGTTAAGAGAGAAGCGCCATAGGGCAAACCTTCACTCCAGTTTTTGGCGACCAGGTCTGCTTTCACTAATTTATCGACGGGATCATTGAGCCGACCTGCAAAAGCTATCTGAGATGACTACCGCGCAGAGATACATCTTAATCTTGACCGAGGTAGTGTAGTTTAGTCTCGATGGAGAAGAGATGTCAAGATAGGACTTTTCCCCTAGCCCCTCTCTGACACTAACCCTTAACGGCTCCTGCGGTCAGCCCTTGGACAATTCGCCGTTGGAAGAAAAACACGAGCAGCACAAGCGGTAAGGTCCCGATGACTGTTGCTGCCGCTAGAGGACCATAGGGGATTTCAAAGGCAGAAGCTCCTCCGATTTGAGCAACGGCAACCGGGAGGGTTTTCATCCGTTCTGCACTAATAAAGGTGAGGGCGAAAATAAACTCATTCCAGGAAAAGATAAAAGCCAGAATTCCTGTTGTCACTAAAGCGGGTGTGGTAATCGGAAGCACAATCTGCGTTAAGGTCTGCGTAATGCTATAGCCGTCTACTTTGGCCGCATCTTCCAAATCTTTGGGGAATTGCTGGAAAAAACTACGCATGACTAAAATGGTCAGCGGTAAATTAATCGCTGTATACGGGATGATCAAAGACAGATAGTTATTACCAAGACCTAGAAACTGAACCAGTTCCAGTAAACCTAGAAAGAGTAATACATAGGGGAATAAAGTCACAATCAAGACTCCGGCTAGGAGGACTTGCCCTCCCCAGAGCTTGAAGCGGGATAACGCATAGGCAGCGGGAGTGCCCAAGATTAGACAGAGCGCAGTGGAGCAAAATGCAACTACAGCACTATTGATGATGTAACTCAAAAAGGGGCGTTGGTTGAACAATTCTTGGTAGTGACTGGCCGTATATTGTCGAGGAATATAGACATTAGGGACAGCGGTAATATCGGCATTCACTTTGACCGAAGTGAGCACCTGCCAAAGCACAGGTCCTAGGCTAAAAACTGCGATTAGTAGGGCCGTTAGCGCCAGCAAAATACTCTTTCTTCTATCTAAACTGGTCATTTTGTTAATTCCTGACCGAGTACAAATTTCAGATAAAAACTACCCAGGGCTACTACCGTGGCGAGCCCAAGGAAAGTAACTATAACCAAGGTCGCTCCATAGCCAAAGTCTAGGTAGCGCATCACGGTGGAATAGATATAGAGCGATACGGTTTCGGTAGCTCCAGCCGGTCCTCCAGCCGTCAAGACCTGAATTAGATCAAAGGCTCCAAATGCTTGAGCAAAACGGAATAGGAGCGCAATCAAAATTTGAGGCAAGAGCAAAGGCAAGGTGATGTTGCGGAAGCTCTGCCAAGCCGTCGCTCCATCTAAAGCATAGGCTTCATAGAGGTCTTCGGGAATCGATTGTAAGCCTGCCAGAAGCAAGATACTGACAAAAGGTGTGGTCTTCCACACATCCGCTGCAATTACCGAAAGCATGGCCAGCGTCGGCTCTCCCAGCCAGTTAACGCCCGTCTTGATCAGCCCCAAGCGCAGGAGGATGTCATTCCAAACTCCATACTGGTCATTGAAAATCCAGGCCCAGACCAGGCCCATCAAGGCTGTTGGTAAGGCCCAAGGCAAAATGGCAATGGCCCTTAGGACTCCTCTTCCTCGAAATGATTGGTTCAAGACCAGCGCAATTCCTAAGCCGAGTAGAAATTCCAGAGTCACAGAAGCCACTGTGAAAACTCCTGTGTTCGCCAAACTCTGCCAAAAGTGACCATCGATTAGCA
>CASBPW010000204.1 GCA_949127685.1 Candidatus Sivonenia alaskensis PMM_0068
GGACAGGAAGCAATTATGAACAAATCCCAGTATTAAGTCTGAATTCGGATGGATATTAATTTCTATGGATGACCTTAGTCAATACGCCTATGAATAGAAGCAACGCAAAACTGATCTCTGCTGCGTTACATCCACTGCTCACTCCAGCAGTGGGTTTTCTGATGTTGATCACAACCAATGAACGCCTGAATCTAACGGAAAAAGTGATTTCCACGGTGATTGCAGTTTCTTTCTCTTGCCTATTTCCGATTGCCTCCCTCTGGTATCTCCTTCAGAAAGGCACAGTTGAATCCATCGATGTGGTAGTGAGAGAACAACGGCCTTGGCCCCTTACCCTGGCCTCGATAAACTACTTTGTGGGATTTTTACTACTGTCATCCGTTCAAGCTCCAGAACTAGTCCAAGGCTTGATGTTTTGCTATGGCACTAACACCCTAGTCGTTGCCTTGATCACGATCTGGTGGAAAGTCAGCGTCCATACGACAGCGATGAGTGCTCTCTTAGTTGCCCTGACCTACAGCTTTGGTCCCTGGGTATTACCCTTTTTTCTCTTAGTTTCTCTCGTAGGAATCTCCCGTGTCGTCCTCAATAGACACACCGTTAGTCAAGTTATAATCGGTGGATTACTTGGATTAGTGCTGACGGCTATCCAAATTCAGCTCTTTTTCCAACCAGCCTGAGCCTCCCTCAGGCAGGAAAGATGTCGTGGAGCGCGAGCACATATCTTGTGAGGGGGAGAAAGGTGGGAAGTTAGCGGTCTACTTCGCCCATGATGATATCTACAGAACCCAAGATCGCCATCAGATCGGCTAGTTTCATGTCTTTAACAATTTCAGGTAATACTTGCAGGTTGATAAAACCAGGTGGACGGATCTTCCAGCGCCAAGGGCTCATCGAACCATCGGACACCATGTAGATACCGAGTTCGCCTTTGGGAGCCTCTACTTTGATGTAGTGTTCACCGGCGGGAATTTTGAAGTTGGGAGAAGACTTCTTCCCAATGAACTGGTAATCAGGACCATTCCATTCAGACTTAGGACCACCGGCAATCCGCTGAGCCTCCAGATTTTCGTAGGGACCACCAGGAAGCATATCTAAGCACTGCTCAATCATCTTGATCGATTCGCGCAGCTCTTTCATGCGGACGAAATAGCGGGCCAAACAATCGCCTTCCGTAGTCCAAGCGATTTCAAAATCCAGTTCGCTGTAGATTTCATAGGGTTCTGCACGGCGGAGGTCATAGGGAACGCCAGAGGCACGGAGCATCGGCCCTGAGAGTCCCCAGTTAATGGCATCTTCCTGCTCAATCACGCCAACGCCTTCTACCCGGTTACGGAAAATTGGGTTTTTGGTGATCAGACGGTCATACTCTTCTAAACGGTCAGGCAGATAGGTACAGAAATCTCGGCACTTATTAACCCAACCATAGGGTAAGTCTGCAGCCACCCCCCCGATGCGGAAATAGTTATGCATCATCCGCATGCCTGTCGCCGCTTCGAAGAGGTCATAGACCAATTCCCGCTCGCGGAAGCAATAGAAAAAGGGCGTGTTGGCCCCAATATCAATCATGAACGGGCCAAGCCACAATAGGTGTGAAGCAATCCGTGAAAGCTCCATCATGATTACCCGGATGAAGCTGGCACGACGGGGAATTTTGACATCGGCCATCTGCTCCGGAGCCATGACCGTCACCGCTTCCGTGAACATGGTGGCCAAATAATCCCAGCGGGTGACATAGGGCAAATACTGAACGATCGTCCGATTTTCGGCGATCTTCTCCATAGAACGGTGAAGATAACCCAAAACAGGTTCACAATCTTCTACGTTCTCGCCGTTCAGAGTGACGATAAGACGCAAAACCCCGTGCATGGAGGGGTGATGGGGACCAAGACTCAGTACCATTCGATCCGCACGGGTTTCAATCATGGACATAGAGCGTTCAGCCTCTGTCAATAAATCTGCCCTTTCATAATATCCCTGACTTGGACTGGTCACAGCGGATCTATCGTTTGAACTATGCAAGCTAAGACTAGCGGACTTTCATTTAATTCCGCATAGCTACTAATGCATCTCCATGAAATTAATGTATTGATGTGATGAACGGCACCAATCTGGGAACTATGGGAGGGTCCGCTCATCAAATTTATATTGATTGCTGACCTAGCAAAGGCGACAAATAAGGCTTAACCATGGTTAAGCCTTAGCAATGGGGAGAAGACCAGGCAGGCTTTGCAAGCTCGGACTCTTTTGATTTCCCATTGCAAGTAGTGGCCTTAGTCCGGAAATAGTCTGTCTACCCAGTAGTGCAGGCATGATGTTCACTCTTCTGTAAAGATTTTTTTAGTTGGCGATCTTCTTCAGGCAAATAAAAAGCCGTAGTTGAATACTGAGACTGCCCATCACGACAAGATGGCCAACCACTCAGAAACTTTATATATCTACATATTTTTAATTAAGAAAACTTTCACAGGCAATTTTTGTTCTTCTGAATTTAGAAGAGCATTTCTGCCGTATTTTGCTTGTTTATGCTCTATTTAGTCAGTTTATAGGGCGCAGACTTCTATATCATAGTAAAAGCCCATCTAAGTAATATTACTTATTTAATGTAACAAATATAATATCTTAGGCAAAAATTCTCAGAAAGATTATCAACAAATTGTATCGGGCTACACATACGTTTACAGTTTATCTTCGGTACTATGTGCACAGTTCTCTCAGTGTAATTACGTAA
>CASBPW010000205.1 GCA_949127685.1 Candidatus Sivonenia alaskensis PMM_0068
ACCTACAGAAACAAAGCCAGCAGCACCCCAACTAGCGAAGCCCAGTGAACAACTGCCAAAGGCGACCACAGCCCCTTCGAATCCCACACCCAAGAAACCTGCAGAAAAAGCGAAAGACAAGACCTACAGCGGAACTATCAGTGTTGAAGGATTGTCTGGGCTCAAGGGTACTGCGTACTTACTAGCAAATAATGACGAGAATAGAAAACAACTCGTCACCTTGAAGGACACGGTCGGTCGCCTCAATCGGGAAAAGAAACCAGCTGGAGCCCAATTAGAGAAGTTGGAAAGCTTCGCCAAAGAGAAAGCACTCGCACAAGGTCCCGTCAGCAATAATCAGTTCAGCCTTAAAGCCTTACCCGGAGAAGCTATCCTATTATTAACAGCCGGGATGACAGGCACCGAAGCTTTCTGGGTTCAGGATATTACAGCAGACAAGCCCTTTACAGCGGGCCGCACCGAAGCGGATTATTGGGCTATACGAAAAGGCACTTCATAGCATTCCGAGTCTATGCAAACACAAACAACCCTCCACAAACAGATTGCCCAGTTTTATGACCAGTCCTCTGGGCTCTGGGAAGCGGTGTGGGGAGAGCATATGCACCATGGGTATTGGAAGGGCCCGCATGACGCTAAGTCTCCCAAGCAAGCTCAAATAGACCTGATGGAAGAACTGATCCGCTTAGCCCCAGGATTGAGCCCTGGCAGTCGCGTTTTAGACATGGGCTGTGGTATCGGAGGAAGTAGCACCTATCTCGCCCAGCGCTACGGATTTGACGTTACTGGCATTACCCTTAGCCCTGTCCAAGCTGAACGAGCGGGAGAGCGCGCTAAAAGTTTAGGACTAGAATCAAAAGTAAATTTCCAGGTCGCCAATGCTTTAGAAACACCTTTTTCCACCCATTCTTTCGATCTAATTTGGTCTTTGGAAAGTGGCGAACATATGGCCGATAAAAAGCAGTTTCTAGAGGAATGTTATCGTCTGCTTAAACCAGGTGGAACCTTACTTTTTGCCACTTGGTGCTGCAAGGATGGAGCCCTCACCGCTCGTGAAGAAAAAATTCTTGCAGAAATTTATCGGATGTATCATTTACCGTACGTCCTTTCTATCGAAGCCTATGATCAACTCATGGAAAACGTCGGTTTTATGCCAGTACACAGTTTAGATTGGTCACGGGAAGTCGAAAAATTTTGGGATTTGGTAATCGATTCATCTTTGAACCCAGCCATTCTAGGCCGCATTTTCCAGAGCGGTCGGCTCGTGGTCCAAGGAGCCTTAGCGATGCGTCTAATGCGTCAAGGCTACCGCAGAGGAATTGTGCGCTATGGGGTGCTCACCGGAGTGAAAGCTTAGCCCAGTAGAAAAGCGAGCGGAAGCACCAGATACCCTGCATAGAAGAGCTTCCAAATAAACTGATAGAAATCATAAATGGCCCCTTTATTTTCCAAATCCACCTGGCTGGCCCGAAACCATAGCCAGCCCAAGAGGCCAAGGTGAGGAATTATCAGCAAGCCAGGATTGCCTAGACGAGGAAAAAGCAAAGCCAGACCGATCACGGCCACATAATTTAGGGAAAGAATTAGGAGAGAGAGCTGGAAGACAGGCTTTTTACCGAGGTAAAGAGATAGGGTTTTAATACGATACTTACGGTCTCCTTCCATATCTGGAATATCTTTAAAAATAGCAATCACAACAGTGAATATAGTAATAAAGAGTGCCATAAATAAGATATCAGCAGTAAAGCTTATAGATTCTCCGAATAAGCTCCTAAAGTAAAGAAATAAGCCCAAATTAACAATCAATCCCCGCACCGTAAAAATACATAATGAGGCGAATAAGGGAAACCGCTTAAGACGAATAGGAGGCGATGAATAGGCTGTCCCAATGATGAGACTCAATAACACTGTTAGCCCTAGATAAAAGTTCATAGCCCAAGCAATTATTAAAGCGAGCGAACCCGAGATAATAACAATACTCTTTGCTTGAGAGGCAGACAATTCGCCAGAAGCTAAAGGTAGATAGGGCTTATTAATTTTATCAATGTCGACATCAAAGATTTGATTCAAGCCAACAATATAAACATTGCCACAAAGACAAGACAATAATGCAATCAGCAATCCCAAAAGGCTTTTAAAGTTAATGGCTCCTATATCGCCAACCGCAATGAAGTAGACTCCAACTAGACTGAGTGCCGTCCCAATGATGGTATGAGGGCGGGAGAACTCCCACAAAGACTTTAGACTAGGCATAAGTTCAGCACCAACCTTTATCTAAACGTAGCTTACGCGTATCCTGTATAGAAGTTTACCGATTCCCCCCCCCAGAGGATGATGTTAAAATCTAAATTATGGGATAGTCTTAAAATCTCTCAGGTTGCAAAGCAAAAACTAAATCTTTTCAGAGTATAACTATGGCTCCGTCCATTGTGGGAATTGCATACATTCACTTTTATGTACATGACATAGCACACTGGTTCAGAAAGTCATTTCAGCCTTTAGGATTTCAACTTATTTCACAGGAGCCGACACAGTGGAAATTACGCCAGGGAAAAATTGAATTCTGGTTGTCTCATCCACAAACAATTGAAGATCCAATCGCTACTTATCTAAAAAATCATTCCCCAGGAATTGCAGAAATTGGATTTCATGTCCCGTCTATTCACGCATGGGTGGATGAGCTTAGACAGAGAGACGCTTTCATCCTCAAGCCCATTGAGCTTCGTGCGTATCAAGGGCAAAAATATCTTCACGCGTCAATTCAGGCCCAAGGAGATGTTACTTTCAGTTTTGTTGAAGGACTGCCTCCTGCGCCTGAAGATGATCCCAGCCAAAAGTTCTTGTATGAAATAGACCATGTCGTTTTCAACGTCCCGCTAGGACAACTTCAAACAACTGTTGAATGGTACGAACGAGTGCTGCAGTTTAAGCGGGGGAGCTATTTTGAAATTAGTACAGACCTTACAGCCTTAAAAAGTCAGGTTATGATCGGGCCGAACGATATCAAAATTCCCATTAACGAACCCATGGGCAGTACGTCCCAAATTCAAGAATTCCTAGACTACAACCAAGGCCCAGGCATCCAGCATATCTCTCTGCACACCCCCAATATTATGAGTGCCGTCGAGCATTTTCGCCGTGAAGGCATCCAATTTTTAAAAATTCCGGACAGTTATTATGATGCCCTGAGTCATCTATCCGCAGATGAGCGAAAACTTCTGAAGAGTCACCAAGTTCTTTTAGATGGAGATAGAGACCGATATCTGCTCCAAATCTTTACGGAACCGATTTTTGAGGAACCGACTGTTTTTTTAGAACTAATTCAGCGCGAAGGTTTTGAACAGGGTTTTGGACAAGGTAATTTCCAAGCCCTTTTCGAAGCGATGGAAAAAGAGCAAATTAAACGGGGAGTCCTTACAGCCCCTTAAGTAGTATGGTCAGCCCCCCAAGCCCCAGAGCGACCAAATAAAATCTAAATACTACTTGTGTTTCGGCCCATCCCCCCAACTCAAAATGATGATGCAAAGGAGCCATGCGAAATAAGCGCTTCCCTCGGCCTTCTGAGTCTTTGGTCAGTTTGTAGTAGTACCGCTGAATAATAACCGACAGCGCTTCTGCCACAAAGATGCCTCCAACCACAGCCAAGGGAATTAAAGCACCGCCCAAAAGAGCCACCGCCCCTAAGAGTCCCCCCAGAGCCAAGGAACCCGTATCGCCCATGAACACTTTGGCTTTGTTGTGGTTATGAACCAAAAATCCCAGCGCTCCCCCAGCCATGGCACAGCAGATTGCTGCCAGCGGTCCAGAGAGCACCAGGCCTAAAGTTCCGAAGGCAATCGCTCCTGTGCCTGCCGCTAGCCCATCCACCCCATCGGTGAAATTCACGGCGTTGCTGGTTCCAGTCAGGACAAACAGGGCCAGTAGCCAGTAGCCAAAACCTAAGTCTAGCCAAGGACTGCCATTCGGGCCCAAAAGAACCGTAGGCTTGCCACTCCAGGCCAAATAGGTACAAAAAAGCAACGCCAATACTACCAACAATCCCATTTTCAATCTTTCAGAAATGCCCCTTTTTCCGCCCGGTTTAGCGGTTACTACCTTCCAGTCGTCGAATAGTCCAACCAAGCCATAGCTGATGGACAGAGCAGCAGCAGCAGCCAAATCTGGATTCCAGGGCGTAATTACCAGAGCAAAAATCACTGCCGGAAAGACCATAAAGACTCCACCCATCGTCGGAGTCCCCACCTTCACTTGATGGGATTGGGGACCATCTTCTCGAATTACCTGCCGGGCCTTAAGACGGGCTAATTGGGGAACGGCCCAAAATCCAAGTAGCGCCGACAGAACAAAACCACCCAGAACATAGTTCAGATGGGCTGGAGCCCCCCAGGCGATAGCTCCGAAGATAAGACATCCAATCAGGACTGCAGAGAACCATCCTGGTGGATTCAACCCGCTCAACTTATCAGGGCTGGAAGTAGCCACCAAAAACCTCCGGGCTTAATTGCCCATAGCATGATAGCCACAATCTACGTAAATCACTTCGCCTGTGATCGCGCTACTCAGAGGACTCAGGAGGAATAAAACCGTATTCGCTACTTCCTCTGCTTCAATCGGACGGGAAAGGGGGGATTTGGCGGCGGCATGCTCGATCATCTGACCGATATCGCCAATACCTCGGGCAGCACGCGAAGCATAGGGTCCAGGAGAAACTAAATTTACTCGATGACCTTTTTGTCCCAAAAAATAAGAGAGTTGCTTGGCATCGATTTGCAACGCCGCCTTAGCGCTGGACATTCCTCCCCCATAGTAGGGAACCGCTCGGTCTCCGCCAATATAGGTCAACCCGACCACAGCTCCTTCTCGGCCTTCCATGAGCGGTAGGCAATAGTGACAAAGCGCGGTCAGAGAGTAGGCGGAAATCGAAATTGCTTCCAGATAGGCCCGACGGGAAGTATCAATCAGTGGGTTTTTAATCTCACGGGAAAAAGCCACCGAGTGAATAATGTAGTCCACGGAGCCGAAATCGGCCTTCAGGGATTCAGCTAAACCAGAAACTGTGAAGTCAGCATCGTTGCTGTAGCCTTTGACTTCGTATTGTTCCTCGGGCACATCCGCCAAGGTGTCGTATTGAAGGTCAGACGGATATACTTTACTCGGGCTAAATTCTCCGACTACGCCAAAGGGCAGCTTCCGGTCTTCATCATTGGCGGAGCGTCCCAAGGTTTTTTCTACAATATTCAGGACCCGTGGGTGCACCGCAAGCGCCACCTGAGCGCCAGCCGCCTGCAGGACCTTGGCAATATGCCATCCAAAGCCCACCGTATCGGCCACTCCTGTGACAAGCGCGGTTTTACCAGAAAGGTTGATGGGAATCATGGCTCTGTTGCCTAGCTGCGCCCTGATTCTACCGTGCGGGAGCGTAGATACTGTGCTTTTACTGCGGGGAGACTGCTAGTTTGGGAACAGGAAGTATTTGGCTTTGATGCACCGTGGGAAGACCTAAGTGGGTAGCGATTGTAACGGGAATTGTCTCTCTGGGACTGGGATTTGGCTATTTGATCATGGTCCAATTTCTAGATTTTCGTGGAAACTTTCAACCTGCTCCCGATGAATCTGTACCAGTCCAAACTACTAAGCCTTAGATTTCGCGGAAAACCCGAACTAAAGTTACCGGTTCAATCATGTCTAAGCCCTCACCTATTTCAACTACCGTCGTTCTCGGAATGACCGCGGATGGCAAAATCAGTGCCTCCGACCCACAAGCTCCCCGTACTACCGATGCAGCAGACCAAGAGCATTTGGAGTATCAAGTGTCCCGAGCAGACTTGATTTTGGTGGGAGCGGGGACCATCCGAGCCGAGGGTACTACGTTCACCATTCGTAACCCTGAACTTTTAGCAGCACGCGCGGTTCGAGGACAATCTCCCCAGCCCATTACCTGTGTAGTGTCTCGTTCCCTAGAACTTTCCGTGGATTTGCCATTTTTCAGCCAGGACGTGGAACGTTGGATTTTGACTACCCGTTCCAGCATGGAACGCAATACCCAGCCCACTCTTTCTAACCTTGCAAGGTTGGTAGACCTTGGAGATATAGACCTGAACTGGGATCAAGCTTACGACTTTTTAGATAAACAGGGCATTCGTAAAGTAGTGGCGCTCGGCGGTGGTAACCTAACGGCAACCCTACTAGATGCTGGTCGCATAGATGACCTGTGGCTAACCATCTGGCCTTTGATTTTCGGAGGACGGAATGCGCCCAGTCCGGTTGAAGGAAAAGGGTTTATTCCCAGCAAAGCCCCGCTCCTCCAGCTTCTCGAAAGCCGTCAAATTGGCAGTGAGATATTTCTACATTATCAAGTGTTAAGTTGACCGCAATCTACTTGTCATTAAATCGAAACGGTTTTTGACCATCTGCTTACCCTCACCCAATATCTGGTGTTTGAGAGTTGACAATCATTGATGGCACTTATGCTGGAGCGAACTGAACAGCTACTTGCTGGTCGTTATTGAACGACGCTTAAACTCCTCCTAATTATTCTTTCTGAGCTGCATCCAGATGAATTTATTGAATGCTACGTTTTGAATTTGGAATTGCTGAAGAAGACTGGTAGTAGTTGCTTTTAGGCAGAATTGCGGGTATATCTTCACCATCAGTATAAACAAACTGCTGCTGGATTTGACTGAGGGGGATACTATCGCTAGTCGCTTTCAAATTACCTTGCGCATCCTACCAAAGTTCTTGTTGCGCTACAAAGCGCATTCACACTTTTTTTTAAAAAAGTTTTGGAGGTATTTTCAACCACGGATGGACACAGATGAACACGGATCGGAAAACTTATCTGTGTGCATCCGT
>CASBPW010000206.1 GCA_949127685.1 Candidatus Sivonenia alaskensis PMM_0068
GGTATATAGCTGCAGTTTTCCTGGTTCAGATTGTGCCGGAGAAACAATGGCATGGGCATCCACCTGTTCGGATAGGAGGAATACGCCCAAAAAGCCAAGCACTAAGCTGCAGTTTAGAAATCGGCTCATAAGTCTTGGTTAAATAACGCTGCATTACAGAGTAAGAGGAATGTAACAGAAAGTAAAACGATAGCCTGTCGCTCATTACACCGCTGTCAGGAAGGACACGCCCACAGCCCCAATAAAATCTTTAGGGCCACCGGGTCCTTTAGCAGGAGCCATATAGTCAGGACTCATGACCCGTTTCACCCGATAACGATGGAAATTTGAAAAGAGAGTACGCATGGGAATTACCTGACTATTTTCTTCTCCGTAAAGTTTTTGATGCAATTCAGGGAGTTCGTACCAAGGGGCTCTGGTCTTTGTGTGGTGAGCATTATGATAAACAAAATTCAAGGTTAATAGGTTGAGCAAGGGATAACGCCTAGAAACTAAATTGGAGTATGTATTTCTATATTCGTAATCTTGGTCACGGTTTTCTATCCCTGGAGCTTCGCCGTACCCCTCGATGGCATAGGCTTCATAGGTATGTTGATAGGCATCGATAAACCGCATAGCATGGATAAAAATAAGATAAGAAAGCCCATACAGGAAGACAGCTTTAAGAGAGAGCAGAGCAAGAACATATAGAAAGCACACTCGGGTAATTAACATCAAGATGATTTCAACAAGCCGCACACTTCTACTCCTTGTGATGAAAATAGAAACGATAATGTAGGCTCTCATCATAAATTCAACCGCTGGGATGTAGGCCCACTCCAGTAAAGTCACTAATTTCTGTACATTAGGTCTATCCCTCAGAAATTTCTTAAAGTCAAAAGTAATGACATCAGAACGATCTAGGTGGTGACGCATATGCTTATGTCTAAGATCTGCAGCTCTTGCATAGCAAGCTCCATTGAGCCAACTAAGAAGAACTAGAAATTTTGAGTTAAGCCTTCGACTTCTAAAAACATTTGTATGCATTAATTCATGTATAAAAAATGCAGAGTAAATCAGCGTATGACTAAGCAGTAATACCCCTCCAATATTCCAGAAAATAGATTCTTGAAGCAGCATGAAGATGCCAAAAAAATAGCCTAAGAAAGTATAACCAAGTCCTAAAAAGTTTGGCCAAAAACCACCTGGATATCGCCAAATGCTACTGGTCACAAAATATACCTCGGAAATAAGTGGGAGTGTTACCTATGATGAAGCGATGGTCACAATCTAGATGAGATAGCCCGTCCTCTCTAAACAGCAACAATCTCTAGAACTGCTTAAGTAATGACCGTTGGCTTTTCCATTCCTGTCAGCACCCGAATTTGGGCTATTTCATCTGCAATCTTAATCAGGTCGGCCAGACCGTCTTGAGCATCGAAATGGTGTTTGGTTGGATCCGACTCATAGCGTTCCAAGTAGACCCGCAAAGTGGCACCTTGAGTTCCGGTTCCGGATAGGCGGTAAACAATGCGAGAGCCATCGGTGAAACCAATACGGAAGCCTTGGTTCTTGCTCACACTGCCATCCACGGGGTCGGTGTAGCTAAAGTCATCCGCATATTCCACTTCATATGCACCAAATTGTTTCCCTTTCATCGTGGGGAATTGCGCACGCACCTGATCCATGAGGGTATTGGCCCGATCGATCGCAACATTTTCATAATCATGTCGAGAATAGTAATTACGACCATAGGTTTGCCAATGTTCTTGCATCAGTTCTTGAACAGACTTTTGCTTCACCGCCAAGATATTGAGCCAAAACAACACGGCCCACAATCCATCTTTCTCTCGAATATGATTGGAGCCTGTGCCAAAGCTTTCTTCACCACAGAGCGTGGCTTTCCCTGCATCCAGAAGATTCCCAAAAAACTTCCAGCCTGTGGGGGTTTCATAGCAATCAATGCCCAGTTTCGCCGCAACGCGGTCAGGCGCTTGGCTGGTGGGCATAGAACGAGCAATACCGGCTAAACCATCTTTATAACCTGGAACTAAGGTGGCATTGGCCGCAAGCACCGCTAGGCTATCGCTAGGAGTCACGAAGAACTTCCGTCCAAGAATCATATTGCGGTCACCATCCCCATCGGAAGCGGCTCCAAAATCAGGAGCATCATCCCCAAACAGAATCTCCACCAAATCGTGGGCATAGACTAAATTGGGGTCCGGATGTCCACCCCCAAAATCTTCTAGGGGAATTCCATTGAGTACGGTTCCGGCAGGAGCTCCTAAACGCTTCTCAAAAAGAGCATGGGCGTATGGTCCCGTCACCGCGTGCATGGAATCGACACAGAGACGAAATTCCCCCCTGGTGATCAGTTGACGGATTTGGTCAAAGTCAAACAGGGACTCCATCAGTTGCGCATAGTCCTCTACGGAGTCAATCACTTCGACAATCATGTCCCCCATTTTGGATTGACCTAAGGTGTCCAAATCTATATCGGCAGCATCGAGGAGCTTGTACTGGTCAATCACTTTGCTGCGGGCAAAAATTGCTTCTGTTACCTTTTCTGGCGCGGGTCCACCGTTACTGATGTTGTATTTCACCCCGAAGTCCCCGTCGGGTCCGCCTGGATTGTGACTCGCAGACAGGACAATTCCGCCCATGGCGTTATATTTGCGAATGACACAGGAAGTGGCGGGTGTGGAGAGGATGCCGCCTTGGCCCACCTTGATATGACCCACCCCATTAGCCGCAGCCATTTTCAAAATAATTTGGATGGCTGGGCGATTGTAGTAACGTCCATCTCCCCCAAGCACCAAGGTTTGTCCTTGCACGGCACCGATGCTATCAAAGGTAGATTGAATGAAGTTTTCCAGATAATGGGGTTGCTGAAAGACGGAAACCAACTTGCGCAAACCAGAGGTACCGGGTTTTTGGTCTGAGAATGGTTGG
This sequence comes from Candidatus Sivonenia alaskensis PMM_0068, assembly GCA_949127685.1. GTDB lineage: Bacteria > Cyanobacteriota > Cyanobacteriia > Gloeobacterales > PMM-0068 > Sivonenia > Sivonenia alaskensis. The sequence continues at coordinate 2,932 of CASBPW010000206.1, forward strand.
GTTGTAATGGTTTGAATTTTCATCTAAAAACCTTCATCTCATGTGGGAGTTTTGGCTGAACTAGACGGCCAACCATAACGGTTTGGGGCAGTCGCTATTAACACTACAATTTATGGAGCCCTAAACGCAAAATTGGGAGCACGGAATACCGCACTCCCAAAAAATCTATTCCTTAGTAAGGCTTAGCTTTGCTCTTGGGCAGAAACTGATGCCACAGGGTTCTCCCCTTGTTCACCTCTGGCTTTAGCCCAGCCTTGGTTAGCCCACTTAGGAGCTTCCGTATCCTCCCAGCCAGAAGGACGCTCTGAGTTATACCAAGCGATGGAGCCAATGGCGACGCAGGCTACGAAGCCGATTGCTAGTACACCGTAAAAAAGCATTAATCCCATTTGTTATGCCCTCGTAGAGCTTGGTTTATCTTGGTTAAGACCAATATATACTATTGTAAAGTTATATTGCAAGCATAAAGTTTTTAGTAGGATTGGCCGGACTCCATAGAGCCTTGCCAGCACTGAAATTAACGGTGGATAGTTACAGACACCCAGCGGCCTCGGGCATTCTCTCTCTAGAACTGTGGACAATAGCCAGTAAGGATTTGATCGGTTATTAGTTGGGGTAAACCACAGCGGCATCTCTCAGCTATTGCTTGGAAACAGGCGTAAACTTACATGACGAACTTGAGGATGCTGTATCAAACGAGGCTAAATTCTCTGAGGTAAGGATCCTGGAGTTACACCTTAGGCAACAGACAACAGCTTAAATAGAGCCTGGCTGGATTTTGTTTTCTTCAATGCATACCCTCCAGTTGATGAAAGGAAAACATTTTATGTCAACAGAAGACGAAGTCCGCAAAGCATCAAAACAGTTCTACGCCGGGTTGAACCACATGGCCAATGGGGATGCAGGCCCACTGGCAGACATCTGGTCACACAACGCAACCGTGACGGCTATGCACCCAATCGGCGGCCGGGAAGTCGGCTGGGACGCAGTCGGGGGATCGTTTGGGCAAGTAGCCCAACTGGCCTCAGACGGGAAGATTGAACTGAAAGATCAACTCATCCAGGTCGCCGGGGATGTGGCCTACGAAGTGGGCATCGAGCATGGGCAGTTCAAACTTGCCGGACAGCAGGTCACCCTCGAGCATCGCGTCACGAACATCTACCAGCAAGAAGCCGGAGCGTGGAAGATAATCCATCACCACACGGATATTTCTCCGGCGATGCTGGATGTTCTCAGCCGGTTGTCACCTCCGTCAGGGCAGGATACCTAGGCAACGCCAGACTATAGAAAGCGACTAGATTCCTCAGATGGGCTAGATTAGAAAGAACCAGAGCAACAGGATGA
>CASBPW010000207.1 GCA_949127685.1 Candidatus Sivonenia alaskensis PMM_0068
TACTGTTCGGGAAAACAAAATCGAGTCAAATATAACTAAAGTATGCGCAGGTAAATGGTTTAACTATGCCACCCCAATCGCAGGCCGCAGGATTGTAGGTTGCAACACTCGAGAACTAAAATTGGCTCTATCTAATTAACAATGTCATATGAGTTCATCTATTTCCAGGGAAGCCATGATAAGGGTTTTTTGAAAAACTCTTGTTTTGCTAAATAGGCCACCTCGAAAATTTTCTATGGCTTAGCCCTTGAAGTGCAACAAGACCTATTGGATGATTATTGTCGCTCAGTATCAGGTTCGTATTTACAGCCCTTGCCTCCACAGTTTAAAAGTAACCAATAATACCCGAAAAATTCTCTTTCACCTGATAAAATTCATAGGGAAATTAATAGCTTTTTAGCCTAGGCTATTGAGAATGTGATTTCTAGTCCCTCCCCTGTATATCTAAAGGAGTAAAAGTTATGCCCTTAACAAAAAAATTGCTTGCAGAATTTATTGGAACCTGCTGGTTAGTCTTTGGTGGTTGCGGCAGTGCTGTACTGGCAGCAGCTTTCACCGGTGCCACTCTCTCTGCTCCAAATACTCCAGTTTCATCAATGGTAAGCTTCCCTTTGGGGATCGGTTTTTTAGGGGTTGCCCTCGCTTTTGGTTTAACAGTACTAACTGGCGCTTATGCGTTCGGACCTATTTCGGGGGGGCATTTTAACCCTGCAGTTTCTCTAGGTCTCTGGGCTTGCAAACGATTCCCAGGGTCTGAATTGCTACCTTATATCATTGCTCAAGTGCTCGGGGGCATTTTGGGCTCTGGCCTTCTTTATTTTATTGTAAAAGGGAAAGCTGGATTTGCAATGGAAGTACCATTTATGTTCGATCCATCGGTGGCAGGAGCTTTCGCTACCAATGGCTTTGGCGACCATTCTCCTGGTGGCTATGGCTTGAGTTCTTGTTTCTTAATTGAGTTTTTCTTGACCTTCATTTTCTTGATGGTCATCCTGGGAGCAACCGATCGGCGCGCTTCCGCTGGTTTTGGGGGTGTCGCGATAGGCTTGGCGCTTACCTTGATTCACTTGATCAGCATTCCAGTTACCAATACTTCAGTAAACCCTGCCCGCAGCCTTGCCCCTGCGTTGTTTGTTGGGGGTACTCCTCTTGCACAGGTATGGCTCTTCTGGTTAGCGCCAATCCTCGGTGCGCTGGTGGCTGGTTTTTTGTATTACAACTTCTTTGAGTCTTCTCGCTCAGATGGTTTGTAAGAAGTTGCGGGCGTTCGCTAGTTAGTTTTATGCTTTCAAATCAAATGTACTGAATTGATCTAAAAACGACTGCGCATACCCCGCAGCTCACTGCGTTTGGAATCGACAAAAAAATGAGGAGGTAGCCGTAAGCCGGGTTCTGTTTATAGGTAGCCATCTGTCTGGGAAGTCAGTTGCCTGACTCCTCAAGCGGTCTTGGGGAACGGGCAAGGAGCACCCTTAGTTTTTCACCGAGTTCCCACGCCTTGCACCCGACGGGGTTTACCTAGCCAGTGCCTCACGACACTGCTGGTGCGCTCTTACCGCACCCTTGCACCCTTACCTGATTCCTAAAAAGGACCATCGGCGGTATGTTTCTGTGGCACTATCCTCACGCTCACGCGCACTGGGCGTTACCCAGCAATCTGCTCCTTGGGGAGCCCGGACTTTCCTCAGAGGCAAGCCCCTGCAGCTACTCACCACCTCCTCACAGAACATGGTGACATATCTAGAGCCTTATATCTTTGGACCTTTGACGACAAAGACAGAGCAAGGAGCATCACCAACGACCTGGGAAGATACTGAACCCATAATCACCCGTGCGACTCCAGTTAGGCCTCTAGAGCCAATTACAATCAGGTCTGCTTTGTGGATGTTTGCATAACGGATGACCTCTTCTGAGATATCTCCTTGGACAATTTCGAGATCTACATTTTCAAAAGGAAGCTCTTCTGCTAATTCATCTAGCCATTCTTGGGTTTCGTGAAATTCTTCAAATTCTTCTTCAGCTTGGGGAATATCTAAGGGTTTGTCCCCGCTTTCGTCGTGATTGGGCATGACGTTGAGTAGGACAATCCGACAGTCATCATTTAGATTGAGCAGACTTAAGGTATTGACTACCTGCAAGGAAAGTTCTGAGGAATCAACCGCGACCAGTACTACATTCAGCATGGGTTTTTGTCCTTGTGGTAGTCCATAGTTCCATTTTCGCCTGAAATCTCCTGGAGTATAGGGTGGAGGTCTTTCTGTTCATGGAATGTTATATTGCGCTCACTCTTGTCTGTCCTTTGCTCTATCCTGGTCCGGAAAAAGATGAAATGGAACTATTGAGGAGTCTGAGGGCCTCTCTGGCTTTCTACACGCTTCTGCCTGTAGGTAATGGAACCCTGGACTTCCGAGCTATCGCTCGCTGGTTGCCCTTGGTGGGGGCGCTCTTGGGTGGAATGCTGGTTTTGGTCCACGAGCTAAGCAGGCAAGTATTTCCTGAGACCGTTGCTGCAGGCCTAACCGTCATTGCGTGGGCAGGGTTGACAGGAGGCTTGCACCTGGATGGTTGGATTGATGTCTGGGATGGACTGGCAATTCACAATCCGGAACGGCGCTTTGAAGCAATGTCTGAAAGTACGACGGGAGCCTATGGCGTTATCGGAGCGGTGCTTTTGCTGGGGATGAAAGGATTGTGTATCACTGCTCTGTTGCATCCCTCTGGGCTATTTCTTGCTCCGGTGCTCGGACGTTGGGGACAGGTGATGGCGATTGGTTTGTATCCCTATGCCAAAGCGGCAGGGAAAGGGGCCTTTCATCGCAGCTCTATGAGACCAAAGGATTACGGGGTGGGCGTTGGACTGCTGTTGCTTGTGCTGCTCCCTTCGGTTTATTTCTGGGGTTGGCAAACTATCGTGCTGATTGCGGGCGGCATAGGAGGAGGCTGGATTTTAAGTTGGTGTTTTGCGAAAGCCTTCGGGGGACAAACCGGGGATACCTATGGTGCAGTGGTTGAAGGAACGGAGGTTTTAGTATTACTGCTAGGCACCCTGACTTGGTTTATACGCCCGTAAAGCGTTACGAATGTTACATTCGAATCACTTATATATTCATATGTGTCATGAACCTGTTTAAAACTTTTGTGCCAAGTACGCTACTGATCGGTAGTTTGTTAGGTAGTTTAAGCTATGCACAAAGCTATACCGACCCAGAACGGCCTACAGGAGGTACGTTCACACGGTTTTCTGCAGAGGATTTTTTCAATCGTGGTGTAGAAAAATACGATAAAGGCGACAAGAAAGGGGCTCTTCAAGAGTGGAATAAAGCCATTGAAGTCAATCCCACCTTTACCAAAGCCTACGCGAACCGAGCGATCGTCCATGCTGAACTAGGGGATAAGAAAGGGGCAGCGGAAGACTACAAAACAGTCGAAAGTATCCTCAAGACTGACTATCTAAACGCCCTGAAACAATCTAGGAAATTTCAGCGGTAGAACCATCACCCTTACTGCCATTACCCTTGATGCAGTCACATATGCTATCATTTTTATGTGAGTACCAAGATAGTTGTTGATACCAGTGTTTTTATCAGTGCGTTAATTGGTGCCAAAGGCCCAAGTAGGGAACTGATCCGACGCTGTTTACTTGGCGAGTATCGACCCCTGATGGGGACTGTCTTGTTTTGCGAGTACGAGTCGGTAATGGGACGGGAGGAAATCTCGGTCAGATGCTCTTTGGAACCAGCGGAGATCGCTAGTCTGCTTGCGGCCTTCTTGAGCGTCTCTGAATGGACAAAAATCTATTACTCCCGGAGACCTAATCTCAAAGATGAAGGCGACAACCATCTGATCGAGTTAGTTGTGGCGGGAAATGCCAAGATTGTTGCTACTAATAATCTTAAAGATTTTCGATCGCCTGAGCTGACCTTCCCCAACCTATCGATTTTGAAGCCAGAGCAAATAATTAGGAGTTAACTCTATGGCAACTTTGACCGTTCGGATACCAGACGATAAGCACAAGAGATTGAAGGAACTAGCTGAGTCTCAGGGTGTCAGCGTTAACAAGTTGATTGAGGAGCTTTCCACTATTGCTTTGATGGAATTTGATACTTACACCAGATTTAAGCTGATGGCAGCACAAGGGGATTTTACTGAGGGTCTAAGAATACTGAATAAACTTGATGTTCTCACCCAGTAAATGACTTGCCACTAATGCTACGTCTGTAGCAGAAGCTTTTTGGAGCCCTGCAACGTGCAAGTGAGCCACGGACCTCTGGCTGGTTTACAAACAGCCTCTTCGACGCACTCTCGGCTGCTCGGCTACGCCTGTCGGACACAGGAACCAGCCCAAAGCTCGAATATTTCAGGGAACGCCTAATTCAGAATGACAGCAGAACCAGTTGCCGTAACCATGAGCATATCCCCACCATCAGTGATATTAATAGTTTCATAATCTAAATCTACGGCAAGCACTGCATTCAGGGTAATCGCATCTTAATCGAGTGCTCAAATTTCTAAAACATGGGCCAACATCTAACTGCTAATTCAGGCTCTAATCTGAACAAAGCCACTGGATTTAGTGCTGTTGTATGGGACCTGCGCAGATTAATTCTCAGCGGCTCAACCCGTTTCAGTCAATCCATCACCTCCTCTAACTAATCGCTATCAGTTTTACCTCCACCCAGGCACCCCCTTCACTCAACGGCACTGGCTGCCAGGA
>CASBPW010000208.1 GCA_949127685.1 Candidatus Sivonenia alaskensis PMM_0068
CTCTGACTTGCATATACATTGCACCGAAGAACGTTCCCAATTGCAAAACAAAGAACGAGCCATGCAAATTCTGAGAGCCAAGCTCTTCGATATGCAGTTGAGAGCCCAACAGGATGAAGTTTCCTCGCGCCGCAAAATGCAGGTAGGTTCTGGCGACCGTTCTGAAAAAATCCGCACCTATAACTACAAAGACAACCGCCTGACCGAACACCGCTTGGGAGAAAACTTTGCTCTGAGTAGTGTAGTGGAAGGAGTGATTGAACCAATTATTCAAGCCTGTATTGCCGCAGACCAAAAAGAGAAGTTAGAAGCACTCGCCCAGAGTTAGACCATTTAGTGAATAACCGAACCCTAGTCTGTCTGGCCTTTTCGGTTGGAAACCCTTGGAGCATCATCCAGATTTTGGGAAGAAGCTTTTTGTTCTTCTGTACCTTCTGGCAGAGCGAAGCGCACCCGGTCTCCTTCTTTCATGGGCTGACCACTTCGCACTATGAAGGATTCTCCTGGTTGCAGACCGGATAACACTTCGACCTGGCCTTCTGCCCGTGCTCCCAATTTCACAGGACGCACCACAACCGTTGACGATTCGGTAACGACTAAGACCGTAGGCGATACTCCGGCTTTTTCCTGAACGACTTCTAAGGGCACAATCACTTTCTCACTCGGTTTGGTAAAACGGACTCTAGCCAAGAGTCCACTGCCAATTTTTCCTTGAGGATTGGCCATCATCACCTCTACAGGCACTAAACGAGCCTTAGGGTCTGTGGCTGGTGAAATTCGACTGACGGTGCCAGTAAGCTGCTCCGAAAGGAAAGCATCTAAATTAAGCTGAACTGCTTGCCCAATCCGGATTTTAGGAAGGGTCAGTTCAGAAACTTGAGCCAATACTTTAACCTTACTAAAATCCCCCAGTTTGAGAATCATGTCTCCCGGTCTGAGCAAGCTACCCGGTGCACTCCCACGCTCCATCACAGTGCCAGAAATAGGAGCCACCAACGTGGTGGAAGCTATTCGTTCCCGCTCTTGTACTACCAGGGTCCTCTGGGTAGCCACCCGAGTTTGGGCCACTTCCAGTGCTCGTGCCTCTACTTGAACATGTTTCTCTGGTGATTTGAAGGCCTGCTCCGCTTGTTTGAGCATTCTTCGGGCTCGTTCGGCTTCCTGAGAGGAAACAGCCCCTTGTGCCTCAAGTTGCTGGATGCGATCAGCTTCCACCTGGGCCGCTTGCAAGTCTATGCGCTGCTCTTCCAGATTCCCCTGGGCATTGCTGCTCTGATTTTGAGCACGGGTTACGTCAGTCTGTCGAGCCGCAAGCTCACCTTGAGCCCGGTCTAGCTCTGCCATCAGCACGTTGGTATCAACACTGGCAAGGGGTTGACCTTCCTTCACTTGATCCCCGACGTCTGCGGCTAGACTCTTCAGTTGTCCCGCCACCTGGACCCTGATGGTTGCTTCCTGTAAAGGCAGCGTAGTACCCACATATTCCGGTTCTCCTCCCAAAGAGCCGGTTCGGGCAACCGCCACCTCTACCAATGGAAGATCCTCCGTACTAGGAGTGGTCGCTCCGACCTTCTCCCCATTCGGGGCATTCGTACAGGCAGGCAATGACAACAGGAGTGTCATCAGAATGAGCAGTTTGCCCCAGTCTTTCAATGGGTAGGACTCCCCGGTGTAAATATGCTCTCCGGTCTACTGAGATTCTAAAAGCCTGGGACCGCGAAGACCAATATAAATTTTAGGATCAGGGATCAAATCCACGTGAAACGCTAGTTTCAGTCTTACCAGAAAGGCAACCGCTTAAGCAATGAGCTGTTGTGAAGGGCGAAAGTTGAGATACTCAGCTTTGGAGTTAGGAAAAAAAGATAAAAATCTCAGACTGAAACAAGAGATATCCGGCTTATGTCTATTAGTGAAGACCATAGAATTCTAATCTACGTAATTAACAATCCGAGCAAAACTTTCTGCTTCTAAACTAGCACCACCCACTAAAGCTCCATCTATCTCTGGTTGGGCCATTAACTCATCAATATTGGTGGGCTTTACGGAACCGCCATAGAGAATAGGCACCTGCTCACCCTTGATTCTTTGGCGGATCAGACCAATTACGCGGTTGGCTTCCTCAGATTCACAGGTTTCCCCAGTGCCAATCGCCCAAATCGGCTCGTAGGCAATAATGACTTGCGCTAAATTCACTCCATCCAGCCCTTCGTCTAACTGTTGAAAGATAAAGGTTTCCGTTTCGTTATTATCACGCTGGGCTTTAGATTCACCGACACAAACAATCGGAATTAAGTTAGCGGCTAAAACAGCTTGGGTGCGCTTCAAAACGGTCTGATTTGTTTCTCCAAAATATTCTCGGCGCTCACTATGACCAATCACGACATGGGTAACCTTCAACTCCTGAAGCATGGGCGCTGAAATTTCTCCCGTGAAAGCTCCCTCTTTTTCCCAGTGAAGATTTTGAGCCCCTACCCCAACGTTTTGACCTTCTAAGCCTTCAGCCAATGTTTCAAGACTGGTATAGGGACTGCACAACACCACATTGCGATCGCTAGAACGATTTTGGATCATCGGCACAAATGTTGCCAGGTATTCCCGCGTCTGGGCACGGGTTTTATACATTTTCCAGTTTCCGGCAATGACGATGCTACGCAAGTTTTCTTTTCCTTATGTACGGGGATCTAACAAGATTTGAAAATCGAAAAGTCAGGGTCTCTCCGGAATATTCCTCTGCCCGTGACCTTCAAAACCTTTAGATTTCATGAAAAGGTCAAGCAAAGGTATAGGAAGGGCACAGATAAATGACCCGCCCAAGTGGGCATATAGAGTTTACCAGGGAACGAAGAATCTCCATCCCCTACAATGGGCAAACTGGGTTTAATAGTCCAACCCGTGCTTTTCCGTAAACACGCTTTATGAATCCACCTGTCCCTCAAGCCTATTTTCTCATTGCCGCAGCAATCGCCCCGGCAGTGCTTCTGATGGCAGCTTTGGCTGTCCGAATCGAGAAACGTCAGTGGACCTTGCCTCGGTCTTTATCGAGTATTGCCCTTGCCATCCTGGGAGGCTTAGGTGCGGCCTTTTTTGCCTATTGGCTAGAAACAGCGCTCACGGTGAAGCCCTGGGGAATCACCAACCTTGGAATGCTTGCCGTCTTTACCTTCTTAGGGGTGGGCTTGGTAGAAGAAGGTGCTAAATACCTCATGTTTAGGGCGCTGCTCTGGCCCAATAAGCAATTCAAAGAGCCCTACGATGGCGTGCTCTACGCAGGCATTATTGGACTAAGTTTTGGGGCCATTGAGAACATCTATTACGTCTTAGAAAATGGCTTGAATACCGCACTGCTCAGAGCATTTACCGCAGTGCCGATGCATGGCTTGTTAGGCGTACTCCTGGGCTGGTATCTGGGGAAAGCCAGAGTCGAAGAGAGTACCGAAGGGAAAAAGGCTTCTTGGGGATTTCTCCTGCAAGGACTTTTCTGGGCAACGGTAGCCCACGGTTTCTATGACTTCTTGGCCTTCCAGACCAACCCTTTTGCCGAATGGGGATTGTGCATTTTTCTAGGCTGGTTTGCGTGGTTAGGCTTTCGTCTAGCCCAAAAAAGCCGGGCCATTTCTCCTGCCTGGGGCGGGACAGCGCCACAACCGGCTCCGGCCTGGGTACCCCCTGCCGTTATCCCTCGTAACCCGGTTCTTGCCGCCCTTTGCTCTGTTATTCCAGGTGGAGGACAAGCCTATAACAAAGAATGGCAGAAGGGCGGATTTTTGTTTGGGGTAGGCCTAGTCAATGCCTCTCTATTCAGCTTTACTTGGCTTCTCCTCAGTTTTCCGCTGGGAATGCTCATCCTATTGGAGTCCTGGGGTCTGAGCCTTGGCAAAGAACCTTTGAAATTCGTCTCCAGTCTCATTGAATCCCCTGTGCTTTGGCTGTTGGGAGGTCTTAGTGGAATCTTTTGGATATATGGAATTTGGGATGCCTACCGTACTGCTAAATTACAGAAGTTTGACTATCTGGAACCCCCTGTTGCCCGCAGAAAGACTGTCCAATCAATCTCTGGCTCCTACTTAGGTCATCTGGCGCTCTTGGTTCTTTTTGTTCTTGTCCCTATTCTCCAAGGAGGAGGGGGGGGAGGAGAGCCAGGCAGTAGAATTGAGTTTGATCTCGTCAGTGACCCCCAGACCCTCAACGGCCATGACAAGAAGCCAGAAGGAAGCAAAGATGGCAAAGATGCCAAAAATATCAAAGAAAGCCCCTCCGTGCTGGCTCAAAAAGCACCCGATGAGAAGGGCACGGTAGCCAAACAACAAGCCCCCAAGAAAGCCCAAAGGAGAGCAGGTGTCCCTCGTTCCTACAGCGATTACCTGTCCTATCAAATTCGTTTGTACCACGATAGGTACTTCGACCACACCAACCCTGAACAATACACTGTGGTCCGGTATCGCATTATGCCTTCTGGGGAAATTGCCTCGGCGGAGGCCCTCCAAGAACACAGCACGACCTCTCCCGAAAATTCTGCTTTAGCGGTACAGACGATTCAAAGCATGGGACCGCTAGAGCCCCTACCTCCAGGCACGGGAGAAGTGGAAGTGGTAGAGCTTTTCTGGAATGGCGTAACCATCGGTCGTCCCGGCAGTTTGGAAGAACGGCTGAGTAGTTTGCCGGATGGTCGCTGGATTAGCCCCGTCGATAGTCCATCGGAACCACCCCAACCTTCCCTGGGTCCTCAGACTACAAGTCCCGGCTAGGCCAATCTGAACTAAATCGCAGTACGTCGAAGAGGAATCATCTCGCTCATCAACACTAGCGAAGCAATTTTTAAACACTGAATGGGCCAAAAAAACAATAATTTTGTGTTTCTTCAGACTAGAATCTTGATGTCTACAAGAGATCCGAATAAATTTTAGCTAACCTCTGTCCCTGAGTATAAGAATTATATTCGGTTTCTACACGCTTGCGTCCTGCTGTAACCATTGGATGCCACTGTTCAGGGTTGTTGATCAACCACTTCAACAAATTAACCAATCCCAAGATATCGCGCTCTTCCGCTAATAAACCAGTTTCTCCATGATGAATAACTTCTGGAATATCACAATGTCTCGTGCTAACAATTGGCATACCTGTTGCCGCAAGGTCTAAGAGACTAACGGGTGCTCCACCTTCTGTATCACCATCACTTGCCGTAACGCTTGAAGAAATAAATATGTGGTGCTTGTAGGCCTCTTCCAATAGGACTTTGTAAGGTTGATAACCTAGTAATCGAGTTTTTGGAGCCAAGTTATGCTCCCTTATAATAGATAGTATTTTCTGCTTTTCTTGTTGATTCCGTAGTTCCTTATTAGCATCACCTATTATTGTAATTTCTAGATCAACGTAAAATTGCAATTTCCCTAAAGCTTCTAGAGCATAAGGAATACCTTTCTTTTCCCTAAAGCCTGCAGCAATCAGTACTTTTAATGGTTCACCTAAATTCCAAACCCTTGATTGAAAGGCAATACTATCAACATCTACGCCTAAGTGTTGAACCTTGACTTTCTGCTGGGGGCATCCTAAATTAATAATGCACTGGGCCATGTAAGAGCCTTCACAGAGGATTAGATCAACGTTTTCAAATAGCTCCTTGTATCTTTTGCGCCATCGGGGTTCGCTCTTTGGTAATTGACTGATATCCCATCCATAAAATGTAACTACATGACAAATACCTAAATTCTTTGCCAATTTTAGATCTTCCCATCCAATGTGACCAAAGTGAGAATGTAGAATATTTGCCTGCTCCCGGTTAGCTATATCTCCCAGAGATTGCAGGTGGCGGAAAATCCCAGTTTTACGTAATCCTTTATCCTTAAAATATTTCCACTTAGGACCAGCGCTTAAGTTGTGAATGTTGGGTAAAGAAAAGTAATCTAGGTTTGCTGTCCTTTCACAAAAGATATGACTTTCTATACTACTAGGCAAATTCTGCAATTGATGAAACAGCCAGATTTGATTCTGGTCTAACCACAGAGGAATGTGGTTTATGACTTTAACTTTTTTAAATTCTTGTTCAAGTAAAATCATATTTGAAATCAAACGTTAAAGTGGGTGGACCAAATGGGAAACAACGCAGGTTTGCCAGAAATACCTGTCTGGAGAGGACTCTAGCTTAGGCGATACTGTCTTTTTTATAGCAACCCACTTACCTTATTCGAGCTGGGTACCATGATGGGATTATTAAACATTAGCCGCATATAGCATAGATCGTGTTTTTCTCTCAATGCTATTTTGCAGTGCTCATGCTTTTTGATTAATTTTACATACCTTTTATGGCAAAATAATCCGTATATCAGCAGGTTAATAGCCATGCATATTAAGTAGTTACACCTAGTCTGAAAATCTGCTGTACAATTCAGCTCTGATGGTTCCTATTTTTACTGAAGTATGCAGAGTGGAGGAAGTCCCTCCAGGCACCGGAAGATTAGTGATGGGCCCTTTTGATAAGCCCATGGCTCTGTTTAATGTGGCTGGGAATTTTTTTGCTATCAACGCTATATGTCCTCATATGGGAGGACCCCTACAGAGTGGCAAAGTAGTAGGCAAGGTTATTTACTGCCCGTGGCACCAGTGGAGTTTTTGTGTGGATACAGGAGAAGCAGACCATCCCGGAGGACACCGAATTTCTGCTTACCAGGTTAAAGTCCAGGAAGGAGCTGTTCTCGTTGGCTGGCTAAAGCAGTGAAGACATATATAGACACGGCCTTCCGCACCTATACAAGAGAATATATTTTATGCAATCGAGCATAATCATAATTCCGGTTGATGAGAGCATCTAAATGTCAGCACCCTTGGCGTTTCTGATAGATGGTTTCACATCTCCAGGGAAACTGCAAAGCAGGGGAAGCGACAAAAACCCTGCACCAACACTCTAAAGGGCAATAGTGCCCAGCATCAACCGGATTATGTTTACGCGACCACTCAAGCCCTGACGTCGCTCTCCTTCGGACTATGAACTGCAGGACAAATCGCAAAACACCTGCATGTGGTTAACGGGAACTCTATAGTTAGTTCTACCCGTAGTTTGATTTTGATCGTTCAGAAAGAAAGTGGATGCATTCCGACAAAAAAATTAATGATTTCTTTGCAAAGCAGTTTGGCGTACTTGATGTTGTAGACGATTGAATTCTTTTTCTACCTCAGACAAGTTGTAGTCAATGGGAGAACGCATATCCCACTGAGATTCTCCGAGCAAAAGCAAACTACCTGCCATCACCATTCCCGTAGACAAGAACTGCCAATCACTCACAGAGAGAAGGACTAGTCCACTGAGCAGATGAAAAATTCCTGCATAGGCAAGAGCCCGAGAACGCAAACCAAATCCTGTAATCAAATAGCCAATAGCCGTCAATCCAAGCCAAAGCGGACCTAGATTGAGCATGACCTCTCCCCAACCGTAAAAAATACTGTAATCCGTTAAGAAAAGTCCGATTCCCATTAATGCCATCCAGCAAACCACGAGCCAGACCGCACGCTCTGCTACCACCCAAGACCAACTAAGGGCTAACATCCCGAAGGTCCCAATCACGGTCAGGAAAGACCACAAGACCGCTTGTGCACCCCAATCAAAAGGTGAAAACTGGCCTGTTAGGAAGATAGTAGCGGTTAAGAAGCCCCAGAGTAAAAATACCTGGTCAATACGGGTATAAATCGCATTCCAAAGTGTAAAATTACCAATTTTCCAGTGAATGCGCCAAATCCCTCTCAGGTCCTGGACATCCAATTCGTGTTGTTTACGACGAAGAACAGGCTCAGAGGACTTGAAAAAGTTCATAGATGAGGAAGGGGGAGAGAGAATAACTAAACACATCTTAACAAAAATACACAACCAAGGATAGTTTTGCATTTCACTATTCACTATTGGTTGCCTGCGATTACGTCAACAGCCGACGGACAAAGCGAGTCCAGACTGCATATCCCAAAGTTGCAGCTCCTATGGCAGAGAAGCCATAGGTGAACTCGGGGCCCAGACCGACGAAGATGAACAAACTCCCCGTAGCCATCGCCGTAGAGATCACCAATCCGACAAAAGAGGTGAACACAGGCAGGATATTCCGCAAGGATGGAGGCTTCGATAGTTGCTCGGTAAGAACCACCCGTAGAGCTCCACCACAGAGGAAGGAAGATAGTATGGACGCCCCTGTCAGGAAAAACGGACCAGAGATAATCTTGAATAAATCAGGGCTATAAGTCTGAGCAAAAAAAACCATAGGGTATTAAATAGGTTCCTACACTGAGTTTTGGAATGTGTGCATTTTGGTCTACAAAACTGTATCACCGACTAGGACCTATAGCTGTCCGCTCCACTAAATCCACTACCCCACCTGTTCATCCCTAATGTCTCTCTACTCCCAGGTTTTACGCCCCCTTTTATTTCAGACCACCGATCCAGAAAAGCTGCATCGAACCGTGATTACAGGCTGTAGCATCTTGGGAAAATTTCCCGTGGTCTATCCGGCCCTGGATGCTTACTTCACCGTTACCGATAGCCGCTTGCGTCAAAACCTATGGGGATTGATCTTTCCAGCCCCACTAGGCTTAGCCGCTGGATTTGATAAGAATGCAGATGGCGTTAATATTTGGAGTCACTTGGGCTTTGGTTTTGCTGAAATCGGCAGTGTGACGCGCCATGGGCAACCCGGCAATCCACCGCCTCGTTTGTTCCGTCTCCCGGAAGATGAAGCGGTGATCAATCGGATGGGTTTTAACAATGATGGAGCCGATGTAGTGGCCCAAAAGTTAGTGCATCAGCAGTCCGCTATTCCTCTGGGGATTAACTTGGGTAAATCAAAAATTACTCCCCTCGAAGAAGCGCCAGAAGACTATTGCTATAGCTTTGAGAAACTTTACAGCTTCGGTGATTACTTTGTCGTGAATGTCAGCTCTCCCAACACCCCCGGCCTAAGGGAATTGCAAAACGTTACCCGTCTAGAAGAAATTTTTAAAGCCCTGCAAGCAGTAAATAGTGCCCAAAAACCTTTGCTGGTCAAAATTGCACCCGACTTAGCAGACGCCGATATTGATGCGGTCGTAGACCTCGCTCAGAGTTATGGGCTAGCTGGGGTGATTGCAACGAACACCACGATTGGGCGCGAGGGGCTTAAAAATATTAGGGCAAAAGCGGAAGCAGGAGGCCTGAGCGGAGCCCCTGTGCGTCAACGTTCTACAGAAGTGATTCGAAAAATCTATCGACGGACTGAAGGCAAACTACTGATCATTGGGGTCGGTGGTATTTTTCATCCCCAAGACGCCTGGGAAAAAATGGCCGCTGGAGCCTCTCTGCTCCAAACCTACACCGGATGGATTTATGAAGGCCCCCACTTGCCCTATCTGATTCATCGGGGCCTGCTGAACTTGATGGAACAACAGGGCCTGAAGCACTTGTCTGAGATAGTAGGAAGAGATGTTTAGACCGCATTAAATCAGTAATAAATCGAAGAAGGAGCGTTCTGCCCCCATGAACCGGACCATGATTGTTGGCTCCATACTTTCGGCACTACTCTGTTTGCCGGTCATGGCGTTGCCCAAAAAAGCACAAATGCTACCCATAGAAGCCCAAACCACGCTCAAGGGTAAAACGATTCAACTAGAAGTAGCCCGTACCGTCGAGCAGCAAGCAACAGGGTTAATGTTCCGGACAGAACTGGCAGAAGACCGGGGGATGATCTTTCTGTTTAATCCGCCGACCCCGATCAATTTCTGGATGAAGAACACTTTGATTCCTTTGGACATGGTGTTTACTCATTCCGGCAAAGTTGTTTATCTCCAGCGGAATGCGCCTCCCTGTAAGACCTTGGATTGCCCAGTTTATGGTGCTGGCCCCCAACAACTTGTTGACCAAGTGATTGAACTACAAGCAGGAACAATTGATCGCCTAAAGCTAAATGTTGCAGACCCAATTACGGTAGAGTTCAGCAAGACGGTCAAGACACGGGCCCTAAAGCCTGGAGCGCCTCGTGCGATAAGACCGTTATAGTTATGGGCAGGACTGGAGGAGGGTGCGTATGTGCGGCATTGTAGGGTACATCGGTCACAAGGATACCTTGCCTATCTTGGTGGAAGGACTACGCAAACTGGAATACCGGGGCTATGACTCCGCTGGGGTTGCCACGGTCATTCAGAATAATGGTTCTCTGCCTGAGCTCAATCTAGTCCGGGCTAAGGGTAAACTCCAAAATTTGGAGAACAAGCTGGCCGATGATGCCCCGAAGCATAAGGTTTCTTGTGTCGGCATTGGTCACACCCGTTGGGCTACGCATGGTAAGCCGGAAGAGTACAATGCACATCCTCATTTAGATACGCTTGGACGCTTGGCTGTTGTCCAAAATGGAATTATCGAAAACTATGGCGAGCTACGCGAAGAACTAAAAGCACTGGGTCATAAATTCGTTTCTGACACCGATACCGAAGTCATTCCCCATCTCATTGCCGAATTTTTGCCGGGTCATACGCTCCTTGAAGCCTGTCAGCTTGCGGTAAAGAAG
Source organism: Candidatus Sivonenia alaskensis PMM_0068 (assembly GCA_949127685.1). GTDB lineage: Bacteria > Cyanobacteriota > Cyanobacteriia > Gloeobacterales > PMM-0068 > Sivonenia > Sivonenia alaskensis. The sequence continues at coordinate 10,512 of CASBPW010000208.1, forward strand.
TTGCAAGGGGCCTTTGCTGTAGTAGTCCTCAGCGCTGATTTCCCCGATGAGCTGATTGCCATTCGCCAGCAAGCGCCACTCGTCCTTGGTATTGGTAAAGATGAGAATTTCTGCGCTTCCGATGTTCCTGCGATTATTCAGTACACTCAGCGAGTCCTTCCTCTCCATAGTGGGGAACTCGCCCGTTTGACTGCCAAAGGTATCCAAATTTTTGATTTTACGGGGCATAAAGTCCGGCGCACACCCCAAACCGTGAACTGGAGCCCAGTGATGGTGGAAAAACAAGGGTTTCGTCACTTTATGCTCAAGGAAATCTATGAGCAACCAGGGGTTGTCCGTGCGGCTCTAGAGGGACGGGTTTCAGAAACTACGAACGGGCGTCCTGTTACCTTAGACCTACCCAAGAATTTCTTGAAAGATGTAGACCGAATCCATATTGTGGCCTGTGGTACGAGTTGGCACGCCGCGTTAGTCGGAAAGTCTCTCTTGGAAGAATTGACTCGCATTCCGACGGAAGTTTCCTATGCTTCAGAATTTCGCTACAGTACGCCCCCGCTGACGACTTCTTCTCTAGTGATTGGTGTTACCCAATCGGGCGAAACAGCAGATACTCTGGCAGCGCTAGAAGTGGCAAAAGAAGCAGGAACCAAGCTCTTGGGTATCACCAATCGTCCGGAGAGTTCTCTCGCTAGTCTCGTTTCTGCTCTGATTGATACCCGCGCCGGTATTGAAATCGGGGTAGCTGCCACCAAGACGTTTACGGCTCAGTTGGTCGCTTTCTATCTGTTGGCGTTGAATTTAGCCTATGACCGCAAGACTTGTTCTCCAGAGCGGATAGCCCTGATCCTGCAAGAGCTCAGAGAAGTGCCTGCCCAGATGGAAATAATTCTCGATACCCAAGAACGCTATATCGAAGAACTGGCCAAGAATTTTGAGCACACCCGTGATTTCATCTACATCGGTCGCGGAATTAATTACCCGATCGCCCTAGAAGGAGCCCTAAAGCTCAAGGAAATTAGCTATATCCATGCAGAAGGTTATCCGGCGGGAGAAATGAAACATGGTCCGATTGCCCTCTTGGATGCCGATTGTCCTGTCGTTACTGTTGCCGTTCCTGGCAAAGTCTATGAAAAAGTCCTCTCCAATGCTCAGGAAGCTAAAGCCAGGGATGCCAAACTAATTGGAGTCACCCCTCGCACGCCTCTAGCCGAAGAAACCTTTGATACGATTCTGCCATTCCCAGCAGTAGATGAAATCGTCTCGCCCCTCCTGACGGTTCTTCCACTACAGTTGTTGGCCTATCACATTGCTGCACGCAAAGGCCAGGACGTAGACCAACCACGCAATTTAGCCAAATCGGTCACGGTCGAATAGGTTCATAGGTGAAAGGAGTAAGCAATGACTAACGAGTACGCAGAAAAGATATTCCGAGGCGGCACCATCCTGACGATGGACGATGCGCGTCGGCAGGTGGAGGCCATAGCCATAGCTGGGGGTCACATCCTGGCAGCAGGCTCCGAGGCTGAGGTGATGCAGACTCGGACTGATACCACTGTGATCGTTGACCTGGATGGCAACACCCTCATGCCCTCGTTCATCGACGCCCACGGACACTTTATGAACGCACCACAAATTGTTAAGTGGGCAAACGTCTCAGGTGTGCCAGTGGGGCTGGTGAC
>CASBPW010000209.1 GCA_949127685.1 Candidatus Sivonenia alaskensis PMM_0068
GAAATGCTCGTATTCTCGAAGCAGCGATAGTCCCTGAAAAACCTGTAAGTCCGAAAATTCCTTTGAACTTGGTAGCGGGAGCCCTACTGGGGGGCTTGTTTGCCTTAGGATCTATCCTTATCCTGGAAGCACGCGATAAATCAATTAAAACCGTTGAGGAAGCCAAAAAATTATTTGGATACAACGTACTGGCTCAGATCCCTGTCTCCGAGTACAAGGCTCTTCCCGAAAATACCTTAGAGCGTTCCCCCCTTGCCTCTGGCGTTAAAGTTCCAGCATTGATCGCATCCCCTCCATCTCCTGCGGGTGGAGCCTATCGCATGCTCCAGGCTAATCTGCGATTTAAGCGTTCGGAGAAAGCAAAAAAAATAAAAACTGTGGTCATAAGCAGCTCTGTTCCTAAAGAAGGTAAATCGACTGTGGCGGCCAATCTAGCCGCAGCCATTGCCCAGGTCGGTCGTAGAGCGCTCCTGATCGATGCAGACATGCACCGTCCTCGCCAACACGAAATATGGAGTATCCCCAATCGGATTGGACTGAGCGAAGTAATCATGGGGCAAGCCACTACAGACGGAGCGATACAGCAAGTGCTGCCCTTGCTCGATTTACTGACGGCAGGGACTCAACCGCCTAGTCCTTTGGCATTGATTGACAGTGAGGCTATGTCCTCTTTCCTGGAGCAAATGTCCGAGATCTATGACCTCATTATTTTGGATACGCCCCCGCTGGTCTTTGAAGCGGATGCCACCGTGCTCGGTAAAATGTGTGACGGGTTACTTTTCGTTGTGCGTCCTGGCGTAGTTGACTCTGTTAGTAGTGCTATGGCTAAAGAGCTTCTTGAGCAATCGGGACAAAATGTCTTAGGTCAGGTGGTTAATGGAGTCATTATAGAAAATGAGCCTGACTACAGCTACTACCAACAAGCGGGAAGTTACTATAAGGCTAACACCAAGTCCTAGAGTACAGCACTGTCTGTGGAGTATTACTTTGCTTCCCTCCAGTTAACCCCAGCACTAATATCCACGCTGAGAGGAACGGATAAGGTCACAGCTTGTTCCATACTTGTGCGAATTATGGTTTGGACTACCTCCCATTCCGCTTTGGGAACTTCGAAGACCAATTCATCATGGACTTGCAGGAGGAGCCTGGACTGGTAGGGCTTTAAGGCTTCATAAACACGCAGCATAGCCATCTTAATAATGTCCGCGGCTGTGCCTTGAATGGGGGCATTGGTGGCGGCGCGCAGGAGAGCAAGCCGCTGATTGGTAGGCTGTTTCGCCAGATTGGGAAAATAACGACGACGCCCAAAAATCGTTTCTACGTATTCTTTCTCCAGAGCCATCTTTTCTGTTTGTTTCAGATAGGCAAAGACTTTTGGATAGCGTTCATAGAAGCCATCTAGAAACTTTTTGGCTTCTGCTCGGCTAACGCCTGCTTCCCGCGCAAAGCGGTCAGAGCCCATGCCATAGATAACTCCATAGTTCAGGGTTTTGCCAAGACGACGTTCTTCCTTCGTAACCGCTGATTTTTCTAGGAGGAGTTTGGCGGTTAAAGCATGGACATCCTCCCCTGTATTAAACGCCTGGACGAGGGGCATTTCCTGACTGACATGAGCCAAAATTCGAAACTCAATCTGGGAATAATCTGCTGAGACCAGGAGCCAGTTTTCTTCTGGAATGAAGGCAGAACGAACACGGCGTGAAAATTCCGTGCGGATCGGAATATTCTGCAAATTGGGGTGGGAGGAGCTAAGTCTTCCCGTCGCCGTTACGGCTTGATTGAAGTCTGTATGGAGCCGATGGGTTTTAGGATCGACCAGTTCTGGTAAAGCATCTACATAGGTTGATTTGAGTTTGGAAAGGGTCCGATTTTCCAGAATGGTATCAATGAGAGGATGGTCCCCTTGGAGTTTTTCTAAGACTTGCACGTTGGTGGAGTAACCAAGGGTCGTTGTCTTGGATTTGCGGCTATCCAGCTTTAATTTCTCAAAAAGAATATCACTCAGTTGTTTAGGAGAATTGAGATTAAAGGGTTCTCCTACCAATTCATAAGCTCGTTCTTCTAAGATCTTTAAATCACGGGTTAGTTCTTCTGATAGTTGAGCAAGATAGGCTTTGTCTATGCGAATACCATGCCATTCCATATCTGCAAGCACAGGTTCTAGAGGAAGTTCTAGGGTGTAAAATAGTTTTTCTAAGGTAGGCAATTGGGCTAGTTCTGCTTTAAGTAAAGGTACTAATTTTTGGGTGCATACAGCATCCATCCCGCAGTAATAGGCTGCATTGGCAATCGGAACTTCTGCAATAGTCTTTTTCTTTCCTACCAACTCTTGATAGGAAGGCATGGTGGTTTTGAGATAACGGATCGATAGCGCTGCTAGGTTATGTTCTGTTTCTGGGTTGAGCGTATAGCTGGCGAGCATTGGGTCAAAGACAACTCCTCGCAGATGAATATTGTGATTAAGTAATACTAATCGATCGTATTTAGCATTTTGGAAGACTTTAGGGGAATGAACATCTTCTAACAAAGGCTTGAGTGCTTCCAGGGATGGAGGATAATTTTGTCCTTCGAGATGACCTAAAGGAAAGTAATAAGCCTGTTCATCTTGCCAGGAACAGCCAATACCGACAAGTTGAGCTTGACGGACATCTAGGCTGGTTGTTTCTGTATCAAAGGCAAGGATCGTTTCTGGGGATAATGTTTTTAAGGCTTTGAGGAATTGTTCTAATTTTTCAGCGCTATCTACTATCGTGACCTGGATATCCAATCGGGGCTGATCTTGGAATCCAAACCAGAGTTCATCATCAGCTGCCTCTTGTTTTTCTATTTCTGCTTGTTGTTCACTCCCTTTCGAAAAGGCTGATTGCAGTCGTTTAACCTGACGCAAGAAAGAGGTGAATTCCAGGTGCTCTAAAAGAGGCCGTACGTCTTCTTCTTGGAATCCAGTCAATCTGCATTGGTCTATATCTGCGGCCATAGGAGCATCCCGATGAATGGTAGCCATCCAGTAGGAATGTTGGGCGGCATCTTGCCCTATTTCGAGCTTGGTTTTGGTCGCTCCTTTAATCTGGTCCAGATGTTGATAAATTCCTTCTACAGAATTGAATTCTTCTAGGAGTTTAACGGCTGTTTTGGCACCGATACCTTTGACGCCAGGGATATTGTCAGAAGCATCTCCACAGAGAGCTTTATAATCCACTACCTGTTCAGGCCAGACGCCCAATTTTTCCTTGACCTGTTCGGGACCAAATTCTCGGATGGCCGGTGGCTGGCTACTCTGATGCAAAACTCGGATATTGCCTTCTCGGTCCACAAGTTGGAAAAAGTCTTGGTCTCCGCTGAGAATTTTTACCTTATAACCGGAGAGGACCCCTTGCATAGCCAGGCTTCCTAAGAGGTCATCCGCTTCGTAACCAGGTAATTCCATGCGGGGAATTTGGAGGGCTGTGAGAATTTCCTTGAGGTTTTGCAGGTCTTCGATGAATTCCTGTGGAGTTTCGGGACGGCCTGCTTTATAGGTGTCATCGGCATCGTGACGGAAGGTTGGCATTCGCGTATCAAAGGCCACGGCTGCTGCTTTCGGTTGTTCTTTCTCCAACACTTCCAACAGGGCTTTCAGAAATCCATAACAAACACTGGTTGGTATTCCTTTGGAGGTTCGCAAGCCTCCTTCAGATCCTCGCAAATAGGCATAGAAGGCCCGATAGGCCAGAGAATGCCCATCGACCAAGAGGAAAGTGTCTTTGGTGTCTGTCATGGAGAAAACCTGGATGCTCTAACTATTGTGTCCCGTCACGGTACAGGTAGCACGATGACTCTGTCCCCCTCTATTAGTCCGGCATCACATAGGCTCCCCCGCAAACACCGGACTAATATGCGGTTCAATGTGCCGAGCGTCAACCTCTGGGAATTTGTTCATCGCCGCTTGTGCTGTTTATCCTTACAAACGGCGTGATGTCCTGCACAAATCCTGTGATCCTCTCCTCGTGGAGATATCCAGAAACTGTATAACCACTGGTTAGGAAATTAAACCAATATATAAAAGGAATTTTAAAAAATAAAACCAATTAAAGGAGAGAATCAATGAGAAAGCTAGCTATCACGAATTTCTGCATATCTATGGCGATGCTCACCATGTTGATCGTTGCAGAGATATTCAGAGTAAAAGAGATATTTGGAGTTATTACCGGTATCTATTGGGTGATTCTTGATTTAGCAGTATTGATTGTTTCGACTGTGACTGGAATATTCTTATGGAAAAATTCGAGTAAAAAATAGTAATAACGACATTATTTCGACCAATAGCCAGTTGGTGGTCAGATAATATGTAACGCCAAAATAGAGTCACCTAACAAATAGCTACAGCTGACGTGCCCCTGCGGCCCACGCAGATGAGCTCCAATGTTATATGAATTCGAATAAGTA
>CASBPW010000210.1 GCA_949127685.1 Candidatus Sivonenia alaskensis PMM_0068
CCTATGACGATCTGGAAACCCCGATCGACTACATCGTCCATTCTAACTATGGTCAACAGGTCAGCATTTTTGGCCAAGATACCGAAGCGATCGCCGAACTGATTGATCCCTTAGTCAATCAAGTCTGTCGAGTCAACATCAACAGTCAGTGCCAACGGGGACCCGACACCTTCCCCTTTACGGGTCGGAAAGATTCTGCTGAAGGCACTCTGTCGGTAAGTGATGCTTTGCGATCATTCTCGATACGAACGCTGGTTGCTGCTAAAGAAAACGATTTGAATAAATCTTTGTTTACTCAAATCGTTAAAGAACGCAAATCTAATTTCTTATCAACCGACTTCATCCTCTGATTTTCAATTTTTTCCCTTTGCACACTGGTTGCGAATTAACGGCGAATTAGAGAGGTTTGTATGAATACCAGGGAACTCTTGCAACGCTACGAGGAATGGCTTTATTACCACGAAGGTTTGGACTTGTATCTGGATGTGAGCCGGATGCGGTTTGATGATGCGCTCGTTGATGCCCTGAAGCCTAAATTTGAGAAGGCGTTTAAGGATATGGAAGCTCTGGAGGCAGGCGCGATCGCCAACCCTGATGAAAACCGCATGGTTGGTCACTACTGGCTGCGCGATCCCGACCGTGCGCCCTACCCGTTAAGAAGGGAAATCGTAGACACGCTGAATGAGATCGAAGCTTTTGCCCAGAAAGTGCATAAAGGAACGATTCACCCACCGGAAGCCCCCAAATTTACCGATATTCTTTCGATCGGCATTGGCGGTTCTGCGTTAGGTCCAGAGTTCGTGGCGGAGGCATTAGCTCCCGACTTCCCGCCCATGGAAATTCACTTTATCGACAACACCGATCCGGCAGGGATCGATCGCATACTGAACCGCCTGAAAGATCGGCTCAAAAGTACCCTGATCATTATCACCAGTAAATCCGGTGGCACGCCTGAAACTCGCAACGGCATGCTGGAGGTGAAACACGCCTATGAACAGCAGAGCTTGAATTTCCCGTCACATGCGGTGGCCATCACTATTCCGGGCAGCAAAATGGACGAACTAGAACGGATGGAGGGTTGGTTAGCCGAGTTTCCCATGTTTGATTGGGTAGGAGGGCGCACCTCAGAAATGTCGGCGGTGGGACTGTTATCAGCGTCCCTGCTGGGCATTGACATTCGATCACTGCTGGCAGGCGCAAAGGAAATGGATGAGGCAACTCGTGTGCCTGACATCAAGCGTAATCCTGCCACGCTATTGGCCCTTGCCTGGTACTCCGCCGGAAATGGCAAAGGCGAGAAAGATATGGTGATGCTGCCCTACAAAGACAGCCTGTTGTTATTCTCGCGGTATCTGCAACAGTTGGTGATGGAGTCGCTGGGCAAAGAGAAAGACTTGGATGGCAACATCGTTCATCAGGGTATTGCGGTTTACGGCAACAAAGGATCGACTGACCAGCACGCCTACGTTCAACAACTGCGGGAAGGCATACCAAACTTCTTTGCCACCTTCATCGAAGTTTTGGAAGACCGAGAGGGTGCGTCGATCGAAGTTGAACCAGAAGCGACTTCAGGGGATTTTCTCTCCGGCTTTTTACAGGGAACTCGACAGGCACTGTATGAAAATCATCGGGACTCGATTACTGTCACCATTCCGCAGGTCAATCCTCATACCGTGGGAGCTTTGATTGCCCTCTATGAACGGGCAGTTGGTTTGTATGCTTTTCTAGTCAATGTCAACGCCTATCACCAACCGGGCGTGGAAGCCGGGAAAAAAGCCGCTGCATCCATATTGAATTTACAGCGTCAAGTCCTGGCAACGCTGAAAAATGCGGCCCAACCCCTGGAAATGGCGGTGCTGGCAGAAAAAGCGGGAGCAACCGACGAGATTGAAACCGTTTACAAAATCGTGCGCCACCTAGCAGCGAATCAGCGGGGTGTGACCGTGCAGGGCGATCGCGCCAAACCTTCTAGTCTGACCGTCTCAATCCATTGAACCTAGCCATCCAGAGCATTCTACGTGGGCAATATCTATGTTTGAAACCCTGTTTACGCTAAATCCCAGTGTTGAAACTAAAGTCACTATCCGTCCTCGCAAAGGTGTCATTATTGGTGCGGGACAGGTAGGAATGGCATGTGCCTACTCGATGATTATCCAGAACTGCTTTGATGAGTTGATTCTTCAGGATATTCAGACTGAGCGGGTTCAGGGAGAAGTCATGGATCTGATGCATGGCATTCCCTTTGTTGCACCTGTTGATATTAAAGCCGGAACCCTTGCCGACGCAGGGCAGAATGCAGATCTAATCATTATCACGGCTGGAGCTAGCCAGAAGCCGGGAGAGAGCAGACTGGATCTGGTTGGGCGCAACGTTGGCATCTTTAAAGGCTTGATTGCAGATGTGGTCAAATATTGCCCCAATGCCACCCTGCTGATTGTGAGCAATCCGGTAGACATCATGACCTACGTGACCCTGAAGCTCTCTGGATTTCCCTCTGCCAGGGTAATTGGCTCAGGAACAGTGCTCGACTCTGCCCGTTTTCGGACCATACTCGCAGAGAAGATGGGGATTGATCCACGCAGTGTTCATGCCTACATCATCGGTGAACATGGCGACAGCGAAGTGCCTGTCTGGAGCAAGGTGAATGTTGCCGGAATGCCCCTCTATAACGGAAAGGGTAGCCCAGCAATAGACAACGCTGAACTGCAGAAGATTTTTGAGCGAGTTAAAAACGCTGCCTACGAAATCATCAAACGCAAAGGGTACACTTCCTACGCGATTGGACTGGCAACCACTGAAATTGTCCAATCCATTCTCCGCAGCCAGGAGCGCATCCTTACGGTCAGCTCCCTTGTGAATGATTTTTACGGCATTCACGATGTCTGTCTCAGCCTGCCATCTGTCGTGAATGAAAAAGGCGTCCTTAAGACTGTCAACCTTACCCTCAACGACACGGAGCAACAACAGATCATTCATTCTGCACAGGTCCTACGGGACATTTTTGACCAGCTAAAACTCTAGTGTCATCCAATTTTTACGGACGAAATACCTGATGAATGACTCTGTACTTAAACCCACAACTGCTGAAATACTTCATTCTTAACGACCACTCTATGGGCTAGACATGTTAACGGGCAATTGTTTTTTGTAACTAAAAAGGAGAACACGATTATGGTCAGCATCGTACCCAACAGTATTCAAATTGAAGACGATCGCACTGGTGTTAACGTCGAAACTTTGAAGCGGGCATTTCTGGATAACCTCTTCTATATCCAGGCAAAGTTTCCTAAGATCGCCACTAGAAATGACTATTACATGGCGTTGGCCTATACGGTGCGCGATCGCCTGCTCAATCGCTGGGTGAATACTACGCAGACCTACCTGGAAAAAGCACCCCGTACCGTAGCTTACTTGTCTGCCGAATTTCTGATGGGTCCTCACCTAGGCAATAACCTGCTCAACCTGGGGCTTTACGACAGGGTGAAGCAGGCTATGGAGGAATTGGGACTCAACCTAACGGACCTACTAGATCAAGAAGAAGAGCCTGGATTGGGCAATGGCGGTCTCGGACGCTTAGCGGCCTGCTACATCGACTCTCTGGCAACCCTGGAAATCCCGGCGATCGGCTACGGTATTCGCTACGAATACGGCATTTTTGACCAGGATATCAGAGATGGCTGGCAGGTCGAAATTACCGATAAGTGGTTGCTTCCTGGCAATCCCTGGGAAGTTGCGCGACCGGAGGCAGCGCTGGAAGTTAAGTTTGGCGGGCGCTCCGAAGCGTATACGGATGTGGATGGTTGCTATCGTGTCCGCTGGGTTCCTTATAAGGTGGTGAAAGGGGTTCCCTACGATACGCCAGTCCTCGGTTTTCAGACGAATACCGCCAATACTCTCCGGCTTTGGAAATCAGAGGCACCGGAGTCCTTTAATTTTGAAGCATCCAACCAAGGCGATTACTTCGGGGCTGTTCACGAGAAGAGCGAGTGCGAAAATATCACGAAAGTCCTCTATCCCAATGATGACTCTTATCAAGGGAAGCAACTGAGACTGGAACAGCAGTACTTCTTTGTCTCCTGTTCTTTGCAGGACATGATTCGCCTAATGAAGATTCAAAATCTTGCTCTGGAACGGTTCCACGAACACTATGCGATTCAGTTGAACGACACCCATCCAACCATTGCTGTGGCTGAATTGATGCGGCTCTTAATCGACGAGTATAGATTTGATTGGGATAAAGCCTGGGAAATTACCAGCAGAACCTTTGCCTACACCAATCATACGTTGCTACCAGAAGCCCTGGAACGCTGGTCTCTAGATTTATTCAGGAGTTTGTTGCCCCGTCATTTGGAGCTCATTTACGAAATTAATCAACGTTTTCTGGATGAAGTGCGCATTAAGTTCCCGGACGATTTTGATCGCATCCGTCGCATGTCCATTATTGACGAGAGTGGTGATCGGTATGTCCGCATGGCGCATCTTGCCTGTGTCGGAAGTTTTGCCATCAACGGGGTGGCCGAACTGCATAGTGAGCTGCTCAAACAAAC
>CASBPW010000211.1 GCA_949127685.1 Candidatus Sivonenia alaskensis PMM_0068
AAAGTCAACAAAACTGTACGGTCACGCTCCCCACAGAGGCCAAACTTATCCTGAAGCTCCTGCAGATCATAGCCAGGGGTGCCACCCGTCAATCCCACATCGGTAATCACTGGGAAACGGCTCATCGGCTCATAGAAAGGAAGCCGGAATAACTGGTCACAACGACTGAAGCAATCGCCCATCCAATCAGCCATTTCGACAAATTCCCCGCCCCAAGCCCGATAGATAAAATCCCAACCAAAATTACTGCTCATCCAGCAAGGAATTCCAGCCGCTTGGGCCACAAGCGTTGCCAAGGGCGGAATATCCGCCAGAACCAGACCCACCTGATGCTGCCGGATAAAATCAGCTTCAGCCGCTACCCGTGCGGTCGCTTGGGCACGAATTTGCCGCAGTTGCGCAAGGGTCGCGGCCTTATCCATGGTCAAACTGTCACTTTGTACAACTCCCACATCTAGGGCACAGGGATGATAGACAAAGTCTCCTGGGATATAGGATGCCAATAGCCAACGAGGAGCGTTGGTGGACACAATAATTTGAATAGTTGGATAAAGCTTCTGAATGGCTGCTATTACTGAAGCTAGCCGAGTAGCATGACCAAATCCGTGGTTAGTGATTGCGACGTAGAGAACAGACATAGGGGCAGCACTCCATCCCAAGACACCAGTCCCTAGCATACCCACCTTTGAATTGCCGTATAAGCCATATAAACTGAAAAGCTAAGGGTTTTCGGTGACCAAATTTATGCCTATTTTCTTGAAGCGCATTCCCCTATACATACAGATCTTCATAGCCTTACTCCTGGGAGTTGGGGTAGGGACTGTCCTCGGGGGAGGACAACCCAGTCCTGAAAATGTCAGTTTGCTCAATAATCTAGCCATTCCCTGTACCTTGATCCTCAAGGCACTGAAAGCGTTGGCAACTCCCCTCATTTTGCTGGCCGTACTCCATGTCTTTTTGACCGCGGAACTCCCCCAAAAGTCTGGTCGTCGTTTGGCGTTTTTGCTTTTGACCAATACGCTGGTAGCGATTCTGATCGGCTTGACTGTGGCCAATATTGTTCAGCCGGGGAAATGGGGCCAACTAGCCCCCCCACAGACAGCGATTACGGCCACTAAACCCTTAGACCCCTGGGGCCTTCTCCAAGACAGTGTTCCACAGGCCGTAGTCCAACCTCTAGTAGACAACAATGTCATTCAACTGATTGTGGTGGCACTGGCCTTTGGTATTGGGCTGCGTGGCATCAAAGCTCAACAGCTCAAGGAAGGGAAGACGGATTATTTGCCGATCGAACAGGTGATCACCACCTTGCTAGAGACGGTGATGAAGATCCTGTCGTGGCTGATTTCTATCGTGCCGATAGCGGTCTTTGGGATTGTAGCTAAAACAGTGGGCATCCAAGGTTTTGCCCCCTTTCAAGCCCTGGCAGCCTTCATTTTGGCAGTCCTCCTCGCACTCTTTTTGCAATCTTGTTACTACCTCACTCGGGTCCAGTTTGGATCTTGGGTAGGGATCCGCAGATTTCTGACGGGGGGAGCCGATGCTTTAATCACCGCCTTTTCAACGGCATCGTCCACGATCACCATGCCTGTCACCTTTCGGGTCCTGAAGGAAAAAGTGGGTTTGCGTGAATCCTCTGCGTCCTTAGGCGCGCTGGTAGGCAGTAACTTTAATAACGATGGCACCGCTCTCTATGAAGCGATGGCTGCCCTTTTCATCGCCCAGGCTCTTGGAATAAACCTTTCCCTTGAGCAACAGGTCATTGTAATTCTCACCTCCATTGTTGCTTCGGTAGGAGCTGCCGGGATTCCTGAGGCGGGTTTGGTGACCATGACCCTGGTCTTTAGTTCCGTGGGTCTGCCTACGGAGTACATCGCCCTGTTGGTGACCGTAGATTGGTTTTTAGACCGTTGCCGCACCTCTATCAATGTGATGGGGGACATGACTGTAAGCGCCCTTTTAGATGGGAAAGTGCCCCAAACCGAAGAGGAATTGATCCTACAGCCTGCGGTCGCAACCGCAGCAATCCGCGATTAATCGGGAGCCCGCAGGCGAGCGATATAGAATCCATCCAAATCCCACTCATGGGGCCAAATCGTACATTGCCCTTGGCCTTGGAAAGGTCCCTCCTCCATCGGTTCTAACTGCCATTCTGGGTGAAGCTTCAGAAAGTTTGCCACCACCTGCTCGTTTTCCTGGAAATTGAGCGTGCAGGTGCTATAAACCACCAAACCCCCAGTTTTGATCCAGGTAGTCGCCTTTTCTAAAATTTGCCCTTGAAGTTCTGCGGTCTGTGGGAGTTGCTGGGGCTGCCTGCGCCATCGAGCATCGGGATGGCGGTGCAAAGTGCCGAGACCAGAACAAGGGGCATCCACCAAGATTCGGTCAGCTTCCATGATATTGGTTTCTGTATAGATCAGAATATCGACAGCTGGTTGAACGGATACGGCGGTTACGCCCAACCGCGCGATATTCTCCGCCAACCGTCGCAAACGGGCATGATGTTTATCAAACGCATAGACAGAGCCCTGATTACCCATCTGTTCGGCGATGTACGTAGTTTTACCCCCTGGAGCGGCACAGAGGTCCAGGATAAGCTCACCAGGCTGAGGATCCAGGGCCATCACTGCCCACTGAGCTGCCCCATCCTGGATACTCCAATGCCCTTCCCTGTAACCTGGTAGCGCTTCTATAGCCCCAGGGCTATCTAAGAGTCTCAAGCCTTGGGGTAAACCTTCTAGCGCCTGGGAGCGAATCCCGACGCCAGCCAAAGCTTGCTGTACCTGCGAGCGTTCTGCCCTCAAAGCATTGACCCGCACATCGAGATGAGGCGTACGGTTAAACCAACTAAGGAGTTTAGAACATTCTTCTGGACCCAGTTGTTGCCACCACAAATCCACGATCCACAGAGGAAAG
>CASBPW010000212.1 GCA_949127685.1 Candidatus Sivonenia alaskensis PMM_0068
CTAGCCCCCTTGCCGTAAACGGCAAGGGGGCTAGGAAGAGATTTCAAATAACTCCCCGCAGATGTTCTAATAGGTCTCCAGGATGGGCAAACCAGTAACTCGCTCCTGCCTGGATCAGTCGCTCTTTCTCATGAACACCCCAGCCAGCCCCCCAAGCAGGTACGCCAGCCCGGACCGCCATCTCCATATCATATTCGGTGTCACCAATCATGACCGCTTGCTCAGGAGTTATTCCATAGTGTTGCAAAGCTAACTGAATGGATTCCGGATGAGGCTTGGGGTTTATCACAGAGGCAGGAGAAATAATCGGGTCAAAATAGTCCAGCCAATCTAGACCCGTCAGTACACGAGAAAGCCCTTCGTAACCTTTACTCGAAGCAATAGCGAGCGCTGTTCTAGGCGTTAAAAAGTCTATGAGTTCAGGAATTCCTGCAAAGGGATTACTATGGGCAATCCCCACCTGACGGTAGAAGTTGCGATAGGTCTCCACCCCATACTCCACTTCCTGCTGACGTTCTGGAGGCAAGAGTTTAGCAAGCTGCACCGGCAACGGAATTCCAATCATCTGTCGCCATTGTTCAACCGTTTCCTGGGGCAGCGCTAAGGCGTCAACCGTGAGCTTAATACTTTCTAGAATCCCTGGCTCTGAATTGATCAGGGTTCCATCAAAGTCAAAAACAACGAGTCGAATAGGTATCATTAGCCCACCTAGCCCTCATACTCTGTAGTGATTTGGACGTCCAAACTATCTCTATCCACATAGACAGAGAGAATATTGGGACGGCAACATACTTGACAGTCTTCCACATAAGACTGCTCAAAACCAGCGCTCAAATCAACAAAAGTGGTACTGTATTCGCCACAGTAGCTGCACTGATATTCTGCGGTAGCTTCCATTAGGGGGTACTGCTAGGGGTGCTACTAATTGGTTTAGGGTCTTCTCCCTTCGGTTGGACGATAATCTTGGTGAACAACTTAGGATCAAGAACTCTTTCCGCGACACGTTTGACTGCTGCTTGGTCAACTTTATCCACCAAGGAATTAAACCGTTCAGGATAATCACTACCCAAGCCATATTCTTCCTGAGACAGAATAGTGTCTCCCAAGTCATCATTATCCAAAAACTTTAGCGGGAATTGATAAATTAAACTGCGTTTCGCATTGGTCAGTTCCACATCGGTTGGTCCTTCCATACGAAAACGATCAATCTCTTTCAAGGTTTCATCTATAGCTTTCTCGGTATCCTTCGGATTGGTCTGCATCACGACAATAAAGGGACCCACTAGTTTTCCCGTGACGAAGGCAGAGTTGATGCCATAGGTCAGCCCTAACTGGTCTCGAACACGTTTGCCAAGACGACTCGAAAGGGTATCCCCTCCCAAAATCTGATTGAGGACTAGGGCAGCATAGAAATCTGGGTCTTTTCGACTCAGGCCAGGAGCTCCCAGAAAGACTTCTGTTTGCTGCTTGCCCGATAGTTCAACCACATTTTCTTTTGGATTGGGATTTGGAGTCGTAGCGGTTAGTTGGGGTACTTTGCCTTGAGCCTTCCACGTTCCCAGATATTCAGTAATCCAGCCTTTCACTTGGGCCGGGTCTACATCTCCCACGACTACCAAGGTCGCATTATCCGGTCGATAGTATTGCTGATGAAACTTCTTGAGATCCTGGGTTGTCAGCGATTGAATGCTTTCTGGCATGGGCTGACTGTGGAAAGGGTGATTTTCTGGAAATAGAGATTGGTAGAAGTTCCGACGGGCAACGATCCCAGGGTCATCCAAGTCCTCTTTGAGCCCTACCAAGGTTCTAGTCCTTGTCCGGTTGAATTCATCCAAGGGAAAAGAGGGATTTCTCAAGACATCGGCACTGATCTTGAGGAGCTTCTCTGTATCTTCTGACAGCGCTTCCGCAGAAAGCGAGGCTTTCTCCCGTCGGACCGAAACCCCCAAACGTATTCCTTCATCCTCTAAAAGACGGGCAATCTCGCTGGCCGATTTGGTTTTCGTTCCACTGGTCAAGAGTCCTGCCGTGAGACTGGCTAATCCCGCCTTCGCTTTTGGATCAAAACCACTACCTGCATTCAGGTCTAACTGGACACTAACCGTGGGGGCCGAGCGGTTGGGCAGAATTAAATAGGTTAAACCATTGGCTAGGACACCTCGGACAGGCTTCGCGACTTGGGTATTGCTGGTTTTGGGCAAGGGAGGCAGATACTGAGCCAAGGTGGACGGATCAACAGGAGTACCGGGGCTAAACGACTCTGGCTTACCAGGATTGGTTGCACTCACTATTCCGCCCTGACTGGTCGGAAGAAAAGTCCCCACGGTGCGGTTAGTCGGCACTAGGTACTTCTGGGCGACCCGCAAGAGGTCCTGTTGGGTGACCTTCCCGTAACGCTCCGATAGTTGGTCAATAACCCGCCAATCTCCGTAAATGGTCTCGAAATAGCCCAGGGCATAGGCCTGATTCTCAATGCTGTCATTCCCAAGGAACGTACTTACTCTGGCCTTTTCTTTGGCACGACGAAGCTCTGCTGGGGTTACTTTTTCTTGTTTGACTTGCTCCAGAACAGCATCAATTTTCTGTTGCAAGGTCTCTAAAGAAGTGCCACTATTCGGAATGGCCTCCAGCTCATACCAGCCAGGGTCTACCAGAGAAGGGATACCCCCATTATAGGAAGCAGCAATCCCTGTTTCCACCAAGGCTTTATACATCCGGGAAGAACGCCCTACATTCAGCACGTTATCCAGTAGATCCAGCGCATAGATATCCGGGTCCGTAGACTTGGGACCGTGATAAAGCATCTGGAGAATCGGTACACTCCCTGGTTGCTTGACCGTAACCCTACGCTCTTCGGTTTGGGGCGGTTCCTGGGGGAAGCTGGTAGTAGGTTTCGCCCTGGCAGGAATTTGACCAAACGTGGCTTTCACTTTCTCCAGCGTCGCCTTCGGATCTACATTCCCAACGATTACCAGCGTGGCATTATTCGGGCCGTAATTTTGTTGGTAGAAGTCCTGCGCCATTTTGGCCGTGAAGTTGACCACATCATTGCGGTCGCCAATCGGCGTATGACGGTAGGGATGGATGGTGAAAGCAGTCTCTTGGATTTTGTCGGAGAGGACGGAGTCAGGGCTGTTGCGATCGCCATCTAGTTCTGAAAGTACCACTTTTTTTTCTGAAGCCAGTTGCTCTGGTCCTGCGACGGTATTCACCATCCGGTCAGATTCCAGCTGCAACAGAGCATCCAGCTTGTCGGCCCCTGTCGTAGCATAGTAGGCTGTTGTGTCAAAAGTAGTAAAAGCGTTTGATTGGGCCCCTAGCAAGTTAAAAAGTTGGCCGAATTGCACAGGACGGGCCTTGGTCCCTTTAAACATCAAGTGCTCTAACTGGTGGGCCAGTCCGGTTTGGCCTTTTTTCTCATTCCGTGAACCGACCTTGTACCAGACATACATCGAAACGGCAGGCGCTGTGCGAACAGGTTTAATCAGCACTTTGAGACCATTATCTAGGATTGTTTCTTGAACTAAAGCGCTTTGTTTGGCAGGCCTGGCCTGGGCTTGAACCGCCAGTCCAATAAAGGGAAAGCCCCCTTGTCCTAAGGAGAGGGTGGCAGCCAGCAGGGTAGCCACAGTAAGTGGGAAAATCGATTTTCTTGGTTGCATAGAGTCTTTAAAGAGAGAGCACAGGTCTATTCCAGGATGACTTGAGACGGGGAGAACGGCAAGTTTAGGATCTAACCGATACAAATTAAGGCATCCGGATAGTCCGACGGGCAGCATAAGCTCAATGCAGAAAAAATCCAGGATGGTGGAAGCATCAGAAGAATTTAGTTCACGATCGAAAATGGAGGTTTTATATCAAGTCCGGCTAATTACTTGATATAAAACCAGGTTATATAGACCCCAGTAAACTGATCGGACGTGAATTCGCATATTTACCTATACCAGCCATTATTAATGGATTTAATATTCATGGCTATAGGAGCGTGCAGCATCGGCCTGTCAAGTTCACTGTGGCACAATTAGGGGAAATAATCATTCGGGATTTTCTATATTTAGAAAAAGCTATTTCCAAATTCTTTCTTTGCGCTTTGATAATTTTAGTTAGACGTGCTGTGCCACGAGGTGAACTCCCTACCTCCGTTTGAAAAGCATGAGGGAACCGATTTTTGTATAGCCATTAGTTTATTTAATAGCGATTCTTATGTAATTTGTGTTACAAAAGCAGCATGGACGCAAACAAAAAATCGAGTGTAAAAATGCCTGATGAAGACGAGCAGGTTAGT
Source organism: Candidatus Sivonenia alaskensis PMM_0068 (assembly GCA_949127685.1). Taxonomy (GTDB): domain Bacteria; phylum Cyanobacteriota; class Cyanobacteriia; order Gloeobacterales; family PMM-0068; genus Sivonenia; species Sivonenia alaskensis. The sequence continues at coordinate 4,286 of CASBPW010000212.1, forward strand.
GCCCGAATAAACCTTATTTTTCTGCAAAAAAGGCTGCAAAAGCCTCATATTTCGAAAGATAAGGACGGCAAACTACACATCCGTTCTCATGAGCGCATCAGTGCGGTAACGGAGAGTAAAATTCGGACCGAGCTTGATAGCAAGTTTGAGGCCGGTTCCTTCTTCTTTGTTCGTACCATGAGCTGACAGACTTGGGACGAACCGGAACAGAGCAGCGACGGGAATATGTTCTTTTCCTACCCATAGGATCTTAGCTTAGTGCCCACTCCCTTCCCCCTGAAAACCCAGGGGACAGTCTTCCATGCCACAATTTGCCTGGGGCTTTGTTAAATGATGTGTTCTGGCTGTAAGGCACCACAGTCTATGTGGGAACCCTGAGCATATTCTCCCTGAGAAATGTCCATAAACCAGTCGCTCCATCTGCTTTCCTGTCTCTATAGAGAGGAAGGTAGGAGCTGCTTTAGAAAGTACTCTGGTGGCTTATGGATTCATTTCACAAACCAAAAGAATATTCTCTCTGGGTTATACCTGCTGTTCGTACCCTTAAGGGGTGACAACGAGCCTCAAGAGCAGTGCTGAAGGGGGATTGGGCGAATGAACGTCCAAAAGAGTAGGGTTGTCTTTGCGACAACCCTTAAAACAAAAATTCTTCCCTTATTCTACCAGACTTGTTTTCAAGCCAACCTCAGCGAATCCCAGTATCTAACTCTTCAACTGCTGGTTTTGTTATTGCAAGCCCATCGAAATGTATGCTTATCCCGCTTAGCCAGCTTATTTCCCCAACCGATAAAATATGAGAGTCGGTTACGGAACATACAGCGATTTTTGTACCTACCACACTTGAGTGTGAAACTGCTTTGGTTCCCTCTTGTTAAGCATATGGTAAAACACCAGTTTCGAGCGCATCGGATGAATAGAGCCTAAAGACAACAGCGCCAAAAACTACACCTTATCCAGCATGGATACCTCCTGTTAATTATGGACCGCAGTCAATGGCGAGAGCGCAATTTAATCATGTTGAGTTTGGTCTGGGGCAAACATGCCTTGCCCGTCTATTGGCAGTGTATAGCGAAAAAAGGAAGTAGTAACCTTGCTCAACAAAAATGGCTATTAGCCCCAGTCTTAAAGCTATTAACTCCCTATCCCGTGGTAGTCTTAGGAGACCGAGAATTCCACAGTGTTAAACTTGGAGAGTGGCTTGAGCAAAGCGGTGTGAAGTTTGCACTACGGCAGAAAAAGAGTACCTTCATTCAAGAAAATGGCCAGGATTACCAAGCGTTAAATCATCTAGACTTCAAGCCTGGCATGGCTCGTTTCTTTCGAGGGATTCACTGTACGGAAGAACATAAATTAGGTCCTTTTAACTTAGGAGTGACTTGGAAGAGAAAGTACCGAGCAAAAGGACCAGAGGACCCTTGGTATACTTTGACAAATCTGGATGATTTAAAATTAACTCTAGCTTTTTATAGAGCGAGATGGGGAATTGAATCTATGTTGAAATATTGTAAAACAGGAGGTTATAATTTAGAGCGCACCTGGGTTAATGAAACTCGTTTGTTAGCCCTTGTTTTATTAATTGCTTTTGCCTATAGCTTAGCTACTTTCCATGGTGAGACTCTTAAAGCGATGGGGGTAAGAAATTATATTTGTCGGGTCCAAGAACTCCAACGCTCGGTGGAAAGACATAGCCATTTTTGGATTGGGTTATATGGTCAGCTATGGGTAGGGGCGATGAATGTTTGGTCAGAGTTGGCGATGAGACTTGTCCATCTCAAAGCGCATAAATGGTTGAATTTCCAGCAAGGGCTTCACGCTCTATCGACTATCCAGTCTGACGTGTGACCCCGTTGTCACCCCTTGAGACGATGATGTGTGGTCGCGTCGGTTTCTCCATGTGTCAGGCACGTACGGGAAATAGACAGTGGCGAAACCCGCCTCGCCTTCGCTGCACATGAGCTTGTCGACATTAAACACGTTCGATAAAATACGCTTTTGTGCCTCTAGCACTAACTGCTTCGCCCAAGCGATTGAGAGCGTGGACATAGGCTGCCGTGCGCAAAGAAATTTCCTTTTCCTGACTGAGGGTCCATATTCTTTCTGATTCCTCCACCATTTTTTGCTTGAGGCGACTATTTACTTCGTCTAAGGTCCAATAGAAACCCATGCGATTTTGGACCCATTCAAAATAGCTGACGGTTACCCCTCCTGCATTCACAAGAATATCTGGAAAAACATGGATTCCTTTTTGATTCAGAATTTCATCTCCCGCAAAATTAACCGGTCCATTCGCTACTTCAAAAATGAACTTTGCCTTGATATCTGCTGCATTAGCTTCAGTAATTTGATTTTCTAGAGCGGCTGGAATCAAAATATCTACATCGAGTTCAAGTAATGCTTCATTGCTAATTTCTTCATGGTCTACGAGGTTGCATACACTCCCTTCACAATAAACAGCTTTTACACGGCGCGTGGATTCTTTGAATTGTCTAACACTGGGTACATCTAAACCATCTTTGGAATAGATAGCTCCCTGAGAGTCACCAAGAGCTACTACTTTATAGCCAGCCTGAAAGAGCATTTCAGCTATATTAGCTCCCGCGTTCCCAAATCCTTGGACCGCTACGGTTGTATTAGAACGCACTATATTAAATTTAGGAAGCAGCGCTTCCATTACATTAAATGCACCCATAGCCGTTGCTGCGTCACGGCCTAAACTACCTCCCATAGAAATGGGTTTTCCAGTGACTACCGCAGGCGTAATTCTGCGATGGATCATACTGTATTGGTCCATCATCCAACCCATAATCATCGGATTGGTATAGACATCAGGAGCAGGAATATCTAAATCAGGACCGATGAAGTCAGCAAGGGCATCTATGTAGCTTCGACTGAGCCGTTCTAATTCAAATTTAGAAAGTTCTTTGGGATTGAGCGTAATTCCACCTTTTGCTCCTCCAAAAGGAAGCCCCAAGGCCGCACACTTAAAAGTCATCCAAAAAGCTAAGGATTGGACTTCATCCATAGAAACGGTAGGATAATAGCGAATGCCTCCTTTAGTGGGGCCGCGGGTATCATCGTAACGAACACGATAGCCTTGAAAAACTTTAAGGGACCCATCATCCATGCGAACGGGAATCGAAACGTTAACACTGGATTTTGGATATTTCAATCGTTCAATCGCATCTTCTGACATAGCAGAATACTTTAAGGCTTTCTCTAGTTTTTGACTGGCATCTTCGAATAAAGATCCTGACATCTCGGTGCTCCTCTGTCCTTTTATTTTGGCTTCTTGTATGAGGTATTACAGAATGTTAGAGATATTTATGCACCTTAGATTGAGATTACACCTTTCTTAAAGAAATTTAGCCATTTTCGATTCCAAGAGATAGGCACGCTTGTCCAGGCTATATCCTCTCTGTGCGGGTTCGGCCATGCCAAATCCAATGGGATATATCGCGTTCCTCCGAGCCTTTCCACATTTATTCTGGCTGGATCTTTGTCTTGGGATCTATACTTCTTTCATCTGAATATACAGAACGGCCATAAAACCTAATGTTTGACCATGATGTCTTAATTGTCGGGGGCGGGTTAGCAGGGTCGCGCGCCGCTGTAGCGATTGTTCAGAATGAGCCTGGCCTCAAGGTCGGACTGATTTCAAAGGTTCATCCGATCCGTTCCCATTCGGTGGCTGCTCAAGGCGGAATGGCTGCAACCCTCAAAAATGTTGATACCGAAGACAGTTGGCTTGCCCATGCCTTTGATACGGTGAAAGGCTCTGACTATTTAGCCGACCAGAATGCGGTAGAAGTCTTAACCCGTTCAGCGCCCGATGTGATTATCGACTTGGAGCACTTGGGGGTCTTGTTCTCTCGTCTAGAGGATGGTCGGATTGCGCAGCGACCCTTTGGTGGTCATAGTTATCGCCGCACCTGCTATGCCGCTGATAAAACGGGACATGCCATCTTGCATGAGTTGGTCAGCAATCTTTTCCGGTACGGCACTAAGGTATATCTGGAATGGTATGTTCTCCAGCTCATTCATGAAGAGGGAGAAGTCAAGGGTGTCGTTGCTTACTGTATCGAAACAGGAGAAATCGAAGTTATCCGGGCTAAAGCCGTTCTATTCGCTACGGGGGGCTATGGTCGGGTGTATAACACTACCTCCAATGACTTTGCTTCTACGGGGGATGGGCTTTGTCTAACCGCTACTGCCGGGTTGCCCCTCCAAGATATGGAATTTGTGCAGTTTCATCCGACCGGACTCTATCCGGTTGGAGTTTTGATCTCTGAAGCGGTTCGGGGAGAAGGAGCCTATCTGATCAACGACCAGGGTGAGCGCTTCATGGCGAACTACAGCGATAGCCATAACAAAATGGAGCTGTCGCCTAGAGACATTACCTCTCGGCATATCGTGCAGGAGGTCCGGGCCGGGCGGGGCATTAAGCGTGGTCCTTTTGTGCACTTAGATGTGCGGCATCTGGGCCGAGAAAAAATTATCAGTCGTATCCCTTTTGCGCGGGAAGAGGGGATGCGACTATTAGGCATTGACTGCATTGATGCGCCCTTGCCCGTGCGTCCTACCGTGCATTACTCGATGGGTGGTATCCCGACTACCGTGGACTGTGAGGTATTGGGAGTGGATCGAAAACCGATTCCCGGCTTTTTTGCTGCGGGAGAATGTGCCTGTGTCTCTGTGCATGGAGCGAATCGCTTGGGGTCCAATTCGCTCTTGGAATGTGTGGTCTTCGGAAAACGGGCTGGAGAGAAGATCGGAGCCTATGTGCAAGACCGTCCCATGCCCACGTTGGAGGAGAGGCCCTACGTCCAAGAGGCCGAAAAGTTAATCAAGTCTCTCTTGAATAAGAAAGGCACCGCCCGTATCCATGACATCCGCACGGCCTTGCAAGATGCGATGACGGAGCACTGCGGTATCTTTCGAGATCAGCAAAGCATCCAGAAAGGTTTGCAAGAAGTCCAAAAGCTGAAGGAGCGATATGAAAAAGACCTAAATCTGGACGATCGCGGCACCATTTTTAACATGGAACTGATGGCCGCTCTGGAGTTGCGTAGTTTGTTCACCGTCGGCGAGATGATCTTAGCGAGTGCGCTCCAGCGTCGAGAAAGTAGAGGCGCTCATTATCGGAGTGACTATCAACAGCGAGATGATGCCCAGTTCCTCAAACATTCTCTGGTCTATCTCAGTCAAGATAAAACGGGTATAGAAACCAATACCTGCGCGGTCGATTTGAGTTTGCAAACTGTAGACCCTGAACGCTTTATGCCCCAGGAGCGGAAGTATTAATCCTATGAAAGTTTCTGTTAGAATTCGTCGTCAGGCCAGTCGAGAGAGTAAGCCTGATTATCAAACCTATTCCGTAGAGTGCAGTGAAGGAAATACTATCCTCGATGTGCTTAACAAAATTCAATGGGAACAAGATGGTTCTCTGGCCTATCGCCGAAATTGTCGCAATGCGATCTGTGGTTCTTGTGCGATGCGGGTGAATGGTCGAGCGGTCCTTACCTGTCAAAATCTCGTAGGAGAAGAACTCGAAGATCAGACCGAATTGTTGATTCAGCCGTTGGGCAATTTGCCGGTCATTAAAGACTTAGTGGTAGACATGACTAAGTTCTGGAATAACCTCAAGAAAGTTGACCCCTACGTCTCCACGGCTTCCCGCCAAATCCCTGAAAAAGAGTTCCTTCAATTACCAGAACAGCGAGAAAAGCTCCAAAGTGCGGCGAATTGCATTCTCTGTGGGGCCTGTTATTCCGAATGTAATTCAGCAGCCGTTAACGATGATTTTGTCGGTCCTCATGCGCTGGCTAAAGCCTATCGGGTGATGGCTGATAACCGTGATGACCGAACGAAAGAACGTATAGAGCAATATAACCAATCGGGGGGCGTTTGGGATTGTACCCGTTGTTTTAATTGCAATGAAGTCTGTCCTGTCGGGGTCGAACCGCTAGACCGTATTTCCCAAATCAAACAGACTATTCTGCAACAAGAAAAAATGGAAGATTCTACAGCGCTTCGGCATCGCCGCACGATGGTGGAATTGGTCAAAGAGGACGGCTGGATTGATGAAAGTAAGTTTGGTCTGAAAGTCGTGACCGATAGTGGTCGAGATCTTAAAGGGCTCGTGAGTTTGATTCCTTTAGGAACTCGAATGGTCGTAAAAGGTAAGATGCCATGGCCTTGGAAGTTTAAACCTTCCGCAGGAAAATTGGAAATCAAAGCCCTGATCAATGCAGTCTCTCAACATCTAAAAGACCAAGGGAAAATATGACGTTAAAGTATGCGTATTATCCAGGCTGCGTGGCGAAGGGAGCCTGTAAAGAACTCCATGATTCGACAACGGGTATTGCTCGTGTCTTAGGGATTGAATTAGTTGAATTAGAAAAAGCATCCTGTTGTGGGTCCGGTACCTTTAAGGAGACCGATGAGTTTTTAGAAGATACGGTAAATGCTCGCAATATTGCGCTGGCTGAAGAGTTAGGGCTAACGATGATGACCCAGTGTAGTACCTGTCAAGGAGTGATTGGTCGTGTCAATGATAAGTTGAAATACGGTGAGCAAAGTCAGCGGGATCACGTTAATCAATATTTAGATGGCCATCACTATCAAGGGACGACAGAGGTAAAACATCTCCTATGGATTTTAGTCCAAGACTATGGTCTAGATGCACTTAAGCAGAAAGTACAAAAGTCTTTGAATGGCCTGAAATGTGGGGCCTTCTATGGATGCTATTTGCTCCGGGGTCAGACGATGACTCGTTATGAAGACCCCTATCATCCTCATTCTTTAGAAGATGTGTTTACTGCCTTAGGCGCAACTCCGATTGAATATGAAGGCCGTACTCAATGTTGTGGTTGGCCACTCGCAAGTTATGCCACCAATGCTTCGTTTAGCATGGCGGGTCGTCATTTGCTTGCTGCGATAGAGGCGGGAGCGGATTGCATTGTGACGCCGTGTCCTTTATGCCATCTGAATCTAGATTCCCGTCAGCCGGAAGTAGAAAAAGTGATCGGCAAAAAGTTAGGAATTCCTATTTTACACTTACCCCAACTGATTGGCTTGGCTTTGGGACTAAACCCTGAGCAGTTAGGATTGTCACGTCATATTGTTTCTACTTCTTCTGTGATAAATAGTGTATTGAGTCGTTAAGCTTAAGCAAAAAGATTATCTACGGGCATAGACCAACCTGGAAGTGCTGGCTCTGCTTCCGCTAGTTCACCGATAAGCCCCGTCCGTCGTTCATACTCCCGCAGGCTAACGTAAATTTCACCACTAGCGCGGCTAGGTACGCCACCTGTTGGTGCCATTCATACCAATTCCCCATTCACAATCTCAGCTCTACCATTTTCTGGGACATGATACAAATCTTCCACCGTTGCTTGAATTTCCGTGCTCATCGCTAGCCTCGTTCATTCGGCACCTTAATTCTATCTGCTCTCTAGAGGGCTAAGGATGTTCTCATAACCTCCTGCTTTCCGCTCAATCACTGCTCATCGCCCACAGGTTTAAGGAGTACCGCTTATATATAACAATTTAACTCTCCCGCCCATTGGGTAAACAGCATATTTTCTCGATAGTCTACAGGGCAATCAATAATGGTAGGCACAGACTGATCTAGGGCTATTTTTAGGGTGGGAATTAGTTCATCCACAGCACTAATTCGATAACCAATAAGACCCATACTTTCTGCTAGTTTTACAAAATCAGGATTGTTGAATTTAACAAAAGTTGATTGATTGAACTTAATATTTTGTTTCCATTCAATGAGTCCATAGCCACCATCATTGAAAATTAAAGTGACAAAGGGAGTTCCCACCCGTGTTGCTGTTTCCAACTCCTGCATGTTCATCATAAAGCCGCCATCTCCAGTCACGGCAACTACCTTGCGATCAGGATGAACCATCTTTGCGGCAATGGCTCCGGGGATAGCAATCCCCATCGCGGCAAAACCATTGGAAATCAAACAAGTGTTGGGATGGTCACAGTGGTAGTGACGAGCCATCCACATCTTATGGGCACCGACATCGCTGATAACAATATCTTTTCGCCCCATCACGCTACGGAGATCATAGATGAGCTTTTGCGGCTTGATCGGAAATCCTTGATCCTCGGCATAACGTTCATAATCGGCTCGAATTTCATCGCGCAGCCCCAGTGCATAGGGGTCTGCTTTCTCTTTGCGATTTGCATGGAGAAGAATTTGGTTCAAAGCCTCAGAAATATCTCCCAGTACTTCTACTTCTGGAATATAACTACTATCGACTTCTGCAGCTAATTCAGCAATATGAATAATCGGAATATTGCCTTCAGGATTCCATTTTTTGGGAGAATACTCTACCAAGTCATAGCCAACGGCAATCACCAAATCGGCTTTGTCAAAGCCACAGTTAATGTAATCCCGCTGTTGTAGTCCTACCGCCCATAATGCGAGGGGATGCTTGTAGGGAATGACCCCTTTACCCATGAAAGTGTTGGCCACAGGAATATTTAGCTCGGTCGCAAACAGAGTTAGTGCCTTACTAGCGCGAGCACGGATCACTCCGTTTCCCACTAAAATTAATGGATTTTCTGCGCGAGAAATAACTTCCGCTGCTTGACGGATACTCTTAGGTGCAGGGTCCGTCATCGTGTTGGGTCTGAGCGGAATAGGCTTCCCCTCGACCTCCATCGCTGCGACATTCTCTGGGAGGTCAATATGTACGGCGCCCGATTTTTCCGATTGAGCTATCCGAAAGGCCTTGCGAACTATTTCTGGCGTGTTGCCTGGACGGACAATTTGCGTACTCCACTTGGTGACGGGTGCGAACATAGCAACCAGGTCTAAATACTGATGGGAGCCTGCATACATCCGGTCCGTGCCTACTTGTCCGGTAATCGCTACTAAAGGAGCACAATCAAGGTTGGCGTCTGCAACACCTGTCATCAAATTGGTAGCCCCTGGGCCTAACGTAGAGAGACATACGCCTGCTTTTCCCGTTAAACGACCATAGACATCTGCCATAAAAGCAGCGCCCTGTTCGTGGCGGGTAGTAATAAATTGAATGGAGGAATGTCTAATCGCTTCCAGCAGTTGAATATTTTCTTCGCCGGGCAGACCAAAAATATACTCGACTCCTTCACTTTCCAGACATTGTACTAATAACTCAGCTGTATTCATTGCATCCATACCGTCTTAATGTTTACAAATTCATGCATTCCTTGAACGCTCAGTTCTCTACCATATCCAGAATTTTTGGTCCCCCCAAACGGCAATCTGGGATCTGATTTAACCATGCCATTAATAAAGACAGAGCCTACCTGTAATTTCTCAATCAGTAATTGCTGCTCTTCAGTGTCTTGGGTCCAAGCACTAGAACCTAATCCAAAAGCAGTATCGTTGGCTAACTGAATGGCATCCTCGACATTTCTGACGCGAAATAAGCTGGCTACAGGCCCAAACAATTCTTCTGCATAGGCAGGACTATCTTTTGGAATATTCGTTAGAATCGTGGGCTCATAGTAGTTTCCCGATAAGGTAGTAATCCGATATCCACCTGTTAATAAAGTGGCTCCTTTCTGGAGGCTTTCTTGAACCTGTTTTTCTAAATCATCTAGGATTTGAGGGGTGGCTAAGGGACCCAAATCGGTTGCAGGGTCCATCGGATTTCCTACCTTTAACCCTTGGAATTTTGCAACAAATGCTTTCTCAAATGGTGTGGCAATTTTCTCGGTAACAATAAAACGTTTAGCAGCAATGCAAGACTGACCATTATTGAGCATTCGGGCTTTGACGGCTGTGCTTACCGCCTGTTCTACATTGGCACTGTCTAGCACAATAAATGGGTCACTTCCCCCTAGTTCGAGGACTGCTTTTTTCAGGTACTGTCCTGCTGTAGATGCTACTTGCCGCCCTGCCGGTTCGCTGCCTGTTAAGGTGACTGCTTTCACTCTAGGGTCTGCCACTAGGTTAGAGACTTTCTTTGCCGGAATCAGTAAGGTCTGAAATACACCGGACATGAATCCTGCTCGTTGGAGTACTTCTTCAATCGCAAGGGCACACTGAGGAACATTGGAAGCATGCTTAAGGAGGCCGACATTCCCAGCCATTAAGGCTGGAGCAGCAAAACGGAAGACCTGCCAATAAGGGAAGTTCCAAGGCATGACGGCAAGGACTATGCCGATCGGTTCAAAACGCACCCAACTCTTACTCCCATCCGTCGATACAGGGATGTCGGCTAAGAACCGGGCCCCATGCTCCGCATAGTAACGGCAGACCAAGGCACACTTCTCCACTTCAGCGATGGCAGAAGTATAGGTTTTGCCCATTTCAAGGGTTGCTAAAGCCGCTAGGTGTTCACGGTCGTTTTCTAAAATCACTGCTGCTTGACGAAGCCACTGCGCCCGTTCCAGGAGCGAAGTCAGCTGGTACTGTGTAAAGGTTTGCTGTGCTAGTTTAAGTTTTATTTCAACTTCAGCGTCTGTCAGTGCATTAAATGTCTGGATTGTTTCTCCCGTTGCGGGATTAACAGTAGCAATAACCATCGTTCTTTATAGCAAGATGCTTCTACCTCTAACACATTCTGCCTCAAACTGGCGCGTATCTCGCATCTCTTTGCTCCCAACAATAAAGCCTGTGAATTTCCCCACAGGCAAATATTGATGAGCAACAATAGCTTACTTACTCAGCCGCTTGGGCGGCAGGGCGCTTGCTATGACGAATCCCTTCGATGGCTTTTGCGTAATCTGAGGTATTGAATACTGCAGAACCCGCCACAATCGCATTAGCCCCTGCTTCTAACACTTGCCAGGTGTTGTCCCCTTTCAGCCCGCCATCCACCTCAATCCAAGGGTCAAGCCCACGCTCATTGCACATAGCCCGCAACTTACGAATTTTGGGTACTACGTCAGGAATAAAGCTTTGACCGCCGAACCCAGGGTTGACCGACATGATCAAGATCAAGTCGCAGAGAGGCAGTACGTACTCAATAAATTCTAAGGGTGTGCCCGGATTGAGTGAGACCCCTGCCATTTTACCCAACTCACGGATCTGACCGAGATTGCGGTGTAGGTGAGGGCAAGCATTATGCTCTGCGTGCACGGTAATGATATCGGCACCTGCTTTGGCAAAATCCTCTACATAACGCTCTGGTTCCACAATCATCAGATGAACATCCAATGGTTTGGTGGTCACCGGGCGAATCGCTTTCACCACCAAAGGACCGATCGTGATGTTCGGTACGAACCGGCCATCCATCACATCTACATGTATCCAATCTGCCCCTGCTGCATCCACTGCCCGGATATCATCACCAAGACGACTAAAATCCGCTGACAAAATAGATGGAGAAATTACTACCGGCTTTGTACTCGCTGAACTCATTGATTTGATCCCCCGCTCCCTGGTCCTCAATTAGAAAGAGTGTAAAAGCTTTTCTGACATAAACACAAGCACCAGATTCTACCTAGGAGAACAATGGCAGTAGGATATAGGGTGAATTACGCAATAACCACTATGCAACGACGAATTTGGATCACCCTAGCCTGTTCATTCTGTCTGACCCTCACAGCGTGCGGAGGAAATACCGCTGGAGGGGGGACGAGTACCTCTAGTAGCGCATCCACCGGAGGAGGGGGCGGCAAAATTTACATTGGATTAGCCACTCCGCTTTCTGGAGCCCAATCTGTATTCGGCGAAGACCAATTAAACGCCGCTAAACTGGCAGTACAAGAGGCCAATGCTAAAGGGGGTATCAAAGGTAGACAAGTTGAAATCGTAGAGGGAGATGATCAGGCAGACCCGAAACAGGCAGCCATTGTTGCTCAAAAATTGGTGAGTACGGAAGGGTTGTTAGGAGTGGTCGGTCACTTCAATTCTGGATCTTCGATTCCTGCTTCTGCTACCTATAACCGCGCCGATTTGACGATGATTTCTCCAGGCAGTACCAACCCCAAATTGACAGGCCAAGGATTTAAAAATGTCTTTCGGGTAGTCGGTCGCGATGACCAACAGGGTGAAATTATTGGGAAGTACGCCGTAGATACCCTGAAAGCCAAGGTCATTGTTGTACTACATGATAAAACGGCTTACGGTCAGGGGCTGGCAGAATTTTTTAAGAAAACTGTAGAAGCGGGTGGCGCTAAAGTAGTTTACTTCGGAGGGGTTACCCAAGGAGATAAGGACTTTAGGGCAGTATTGACTAAAATTAAGGGGCTGAATCCGGACGCCCTTTTCTTTGGCGGTGTTTTCACCGAGTCCGGTCTAATTGCTTCCCAAGCTAGACAGGTCGGCATCACCGCTAATTTCCTCAGTGGAGACGGTTCTAAGGAAGAGAGCTTTATCAAGACCTTAGGGACTGATACTAGCAAGGTCTACATCAGCAGTGTCGCTCAGGTAAATAGTAAGGACTTCGGAACCTCTTATCAAAAGACCTATCAACGGGCTCCTGGTCCCTATGCTCCCTATGCCTATGATGCGACGCGGATTCTCTTGGAAAGTATAGCGAAAGCACCAGGGGATGCACTCCCAGACCGTAAAACCGTCATGGAGAACGTTGCCAAGACCAAAGACTTTCCTGGGCTAGGCGGTCCTATCAACTTTGATAGCAAAGGTGATCCGGTAAAAGCACCTTTCCAAGTCTTCGTCATTAAGAATGGCGCTTTTGTCCCGGCATCTTAGAGCTATGTTTATTCGTGGCATAAGGGGATAGATAAAGAAAAGACGTATCCTGCTGGATAACACAAAAACCAACTAAAAACTGTCCGAAGTGTTGCTATAAAGAAGCTATTACTTTCTCATTTCTGATTGATCATCATTTTTAAGGTGTCGAGAGGAAAGAGAGAAGAAATCTGCTTATAAGTGAATACATCTCCGTCAGGACTGATCACATATTGGACTCCCGCTTCTTCTCGACTCCCGGTCACAATACCTACTCGATAGGCTAACTGAAACCATTGCTCAAAAGCAGGATCTTGAATATTTTTTGGTGCCAGAACCCCCTTCGCATTCACCTCATAAGCTATACCTAGATATCCTGTGATGTTGTATAGGAGTTGGTGAATATATCGATCTAACTCAGCCTCATCCTGGATTTTGGGTCGGTAGAAGGCTTTGACTTCTTCTTCTATGCCCATGCGATCCAGCCGATCATGTAATTGCTGCTTATGCCCTGAGAAATATGCATTTCGAGCCGTATCATCGCTTAGAAACTTCAGCACAACCGAAACAGGCACTCCTCGGATGGTCCCAAATGCAGTGAACCATAGGGCTCCACCGAGTGCAGCCACAAGGACCGCAAGGTAGATCAGGCTGTTGATAGAAACCATGTCTAAGGAGACCCTAAATTTTCCTGGCTTTCCATCTTTTGCCAGCGGTCTTGCCCGCTTGGAAGTTCTATTCATCACAAGCTCCAGCAAGCATTCAAGATTTCTAGCCGCTCTTGCAGACAATTATAAGCTTGGTCCAACAGTTGCATCATCAGGACGATTGAACGCTAATTCAAATTTAAAGTGCACCAAACGTCGAATTCAGGAAGTAATCGGAGGCTGAGCGGGGCTTCCGTGCTTTAGGCTAACATCAAATAGCGGATGGTCACTCAGCATCTAGCCAGGGTTCGTATTATGTCACAGGCTACCTCCGGAATAAAGAAGAAAGGTAAGCCCCTTCCTTCGAAGTTCATTATCGGGCTTGGCAAGTTTGTCTGGACAACACTCTGGCAGATCATGATGGCGAGACTTGCCCCACGCAATGCGTCAGGAGCGTACATTCGTCCTGCCAGCCAGTTCACAAACTCTGTTGGGACCAATCCTTATCCGCCAGCAAAGGGCCGCTATCGCCTCTATGTGGGTTTGGGATGTCCTTGGGCTCATCGAACGCTTGTGGTCTGGGCACTCAAGGGACTCGAAGAGGTCGTCTCCATCACTCTCGTCGCTCCTTCGCCTACGGAAGGGGGCTGGGTATTTAACGAGGAGGAAGAGGGTTGTCGTACTCTGGCCGAGCTATATGAGCGAGCGGAACCTGGCTATAAAGGGCGTTGCACAGTTCCAGTGTTGTGGGACACCGAGACGAAGACGATCGTCAACAACGAAAGTGCAGAAATTATTGTGATGCTCAACTCGGAGCTCAATGATTTCGCGAAGTACCCTAAACTAGACCTTTACCCAGAGGAACTCAAGGAAAAGGTTGATGGGTGGAACGAGAAGATCTATCCCTCTGTTAACAACGGGGTTTATCTCTGTGGCTTTGCCCAAACCCAAGCGGCTTACGACACAGCCTGTGATGGACTATTCAAAATGCTGGATGAGATTGAGGCTGCCCTGGGAACCAGGCGGTACCTATGTGGAGACCGCGTTACCCTTGCCGATGTTCGGCTGTTTACCACACTGTTCCGGTTTGATATCGTCTACTACGGGCTATTCAAATGCAATCGTCGACGAATTCAAGACTATAAGAATCTGGGGGCTTACCTTCGTGACCTGTATCAGCTTCCCGGAGTGGCTAATACCTGTGACCCGGAAGTCGTTAAGCGGGAGTATTACGGTAACCTATTTCCCCTCAATCCGGGCGGTATCATCCCTTCTGGCCCTGAGCTAAACCTCCTTGAATCCCATGGTCGCGAAAACATTGGTAAAGAACCAGTACTAGAAGGGTAGGTAGCCCAACCCTCCTGTACACACACAAGTCGAATTTAGACTTGGATAAGTCCCTGACAGAGGCATTAGTGATGGATAAACCGATTCTCATGCCAAACATCTTATAGAGAACGCCTTTGGCGGCCCGAAGCATTCCTTGGATACCGATAACCTTGGGATTAGTGGCAGTCGTAGGAGGTATAGCAGTGGCCACCTTAGCTAGGACATTTTGGCGCTCTTAGAGCTCATAGGTGCTTGCCTGATGTGTCATAAGGATCTTGGCAACTGCTATACATGCATGAACGGGGCGTTATCCACCGCGATATCAAACCCGCTAACCTGATCCTGAGCCATAACCCCCGCCGTATTGTTCTGATCGATTTTGGGGCAGTGAAAGAGGTGGGGAGTGCACCGGGGACCCGAATTGCGACCCCTGGTTACGGTGCTCCCGAACAGAATCAGGGAAGTCCTTGTTTGCAGTCTGACTTCTATGGCATCGGGACTACCTTGGTCTATCTGCTTACCCGCCAGTCCCCCACGCACTTCTACAACCCTCGGGCACAGCGTCTTATCGGCTTAGAAGAAGCAGGTCTCCCCCAGCACTGGTTTCCGTAATCCTCTTCACTACTGCTTTAGAGCCCCACCAACGTCCCCAGAATTGCACCGAGCTGATGGCTGCTTTGCGTCTTTTTGCTGCCTGAGTGAGGGTTAGCAGGAGCGCTTCTCTGTGCTATGGGCTCGTAGTAATGGTCCCTAACTCTTTGAAGCTAACGAGCAACGCTCTATTCTTTAGCCAATGCCAGCACGCCAGGGCTAACCTGGATCGGTAAAGCTGCCACAGTATCAAATTCAGCACAGTAGGCTAGGTCTTTGCGCTTATCTAAAGCAAGCAACCGTTTCCCATGACTGGCTAATTCAAAAAGCCCAACGAGATTATCGGCCCAAACTCGATATAGAGCTGCTGCTGCCACCGCTTCATCATTTCCAAAGTCACTGTCCAAAAGATGAACCAAGGCTCCAGCGCATACTGTGTCTTCTAAAGAGAAGCTGCCTTCCCAGCCAGAACCGACAAACCAGACCTTCTCAAAGGCGCGTTCACGCAAGAAATGCTTGACGCTGCTGATATTAGAAAAAGAGGCTGTTACCATCACCGGACTTTCCGCAACCCGACTCAAGGAGCGCGTCCCATTGGTGGTACTCATGAAAATTCGCTTCCCGCCCACCACCTCTGGGGTGAAATCAAAAGGAGAGTTGCCAATATCAAATCCATCTACTTGTTTTCCACCCCGTTCACCACAACGGATACGCTTATCGGCAGGCCAGTGTTCACTCACCTCATTAAGTTCTTGCAAATCGGCAAATGCCTGTACTGCTTCTGCCCCATTGGCTAAAGCTGCTGCAATCGTGGTGGTCGCCCTCAGTACATCAATGACAACCGCACAATCCGGCATCGGCTCGGAGGGTACCAATTCGGGAGTGTGATAAACAAAGGAACGCATGGGGAGAAAATTGCTCTCAATCAGTCTTGATCGCAGTATCCCACGGGCAGGGAACAGCATCTTAATAAAAATTCAAAAGGAGCACTGACCATAAGAGCAGTACCCGAATGAAATCTTATTTTTAAGAGGCCGCAGGCGGTGCTTGCGCTCGCAACTGAAGCTGGAGCGGGTAGCGAGAATCGAACTCGCAACTGAAGCTTGGGAAGCTTCCGTTTTGCCACTAAACTATACCCGCAGGCAGCAACGATACTAACATAGCCCGCCAGACAGGGATACCCACGTATTCCAAATTCAAACTTGTTTAGTATTCGTCGTCTTCGTCAGGTGCGAGGATCTTGCTGAAATCTAGGTTTGCGATCGTCACTCCTTTGCGCACAACCAAACGGGTAACCACCTCATCCCGTTTTGGGGCCTGAATACGGATTAGATAGGCCCCTTCTGGTACATTTTCAAAGCGATATTGGCCATAGGCATCAGTAGTCACGGTCTGTTGTGGGCTGGTGCGTAGCGTGACTTTTGCATTCGCAAGAATTTCGCCTCTCCCTGAATTGCGCAAGGTATCGAAGACACGCCCGTAGATTGTTCCGGCAGAGGCTGGGTTCTGAACCAGAGCCAACATTCCCAGGTTGATAATCACGATTGAATATTTCATGATGCCCTCTTTGTGTGGAG
This sequence comes from Candidatus Sivonenia alaskensis PMM_0068, assembly GCA_949127685.1. Lineage (GTDB taxonomy): Bacteria > Cyanobacteriota > Cyanobacteriia > Gloeobacterales > PMM-0068 > Sivonenia > Sivonenia alaskensis. The sequence goes on from CASBPW010000212.1 coordinate 21,079, forward strand.
TCCTTTGGGGTTTGGCAATACTAAACCCGTACAGAATATATTTCATGAAGTCAAGAATCGATCTATTCAGGGTTTTTCAGGGTCCATGAACTCCTTTGGACTAATCAGCCCAGGCCTTTCCTCCTCACGCTCTTCTCTATTTCCCCTACCAGAGAGTGCTGCAGCCAAGCGCTCAAAAGTATCTGAGTTCTCAAATGTCCCACCAAATAAGCTACTGCCTGGCCCAGAAGCACTCAACACCACATCATCGGCAGAGTGAGGAGCAACACCAATATTTCCTTCATCTTTGCTGCTGGGAGGAATGTTACTGATTGGCATATTGCCCGTTAACAAAAGACCTTGGGGATCGCGAAGCGGATTTGGAATGGCAGCTGTTTTACCCGAGGGATTCAACGGAATGGCGTTAGTCAGGAAGTCTTGGCTGTAGGTTGGTCTACCTGCATCGTCGAGAACAAGCTTAACCGTTGGATCTGGATCGTCAGGAAAGCCATCATTGTTGGCATCGACATAGGTCGGGAAGGTACTGTCGTTGAAGGTGCCAATGGCATTCTGGAGAGAACAGGGACTGGTCGTTGCCCCTTCTCCGGCCATAGTGAAGCATCCCCCCGGCGCAATTGGAGCACCACTAATAG
>CASBPW010000213.1 GCA_949127685.1 Candidatus Sivonenia alaskensis PMM_0068
ATAATGAAGCAAGTGGTCGCAGTCAAAAGGGTGGGGATCATCAAGACGCCGAACCAACCGACATAAAGACGGTTTTCGGTGGAGGTGACCCAGTCAGCGAACTGACCCCAGAGCCCTTGACTAGAACGACGCTCTAAAGTAGCGGTCATAGGTCAATTACCTTTTCGAGGTAGGTGTTCTCCTCTATTAAAGCCTGACTCTCATAAGATGGATCAAGTAATAGCTGATTAGTCTTATAAGTTTTTTGAATACGCTCATGCAGGAGTTGCTGGAATGGTAAGTGAAGTGAGGACTATGGCCGGAAGTGGTATTCCACTCATCGGTAATGACATTGATACAGACCGGATTATTCCTGCTCGATTCTTACGTTGTGTGACGTTCGACGGACTGGGAGCAGCAGTATTCGCGGATGATCGCAAAGCACTTGTGGGGCAACACCCCTTTGACCAGTCGCAGTATCAGGGAGCCAAGATTCTAGTGGTTAACCGCAATTTCGGTTGTGGGTCTAGTCGAGAACATGCCCCCCAAGCAATCGCCAAATGGGGTATTCAGGCACTGATTGGGGAGAGCTTCGCTGAGATTTTCTTTGGTAACTGTGTAGCCATGGGCATTCCTTGCTTGACCGCGAATTCTGGCACCGTTGACTATTTACAAAAAGCCTTAGCTAAGCGTCCGCAAACACCAATCAGCTTGGATTTAATGGCCATGCAAGTCCATTGTGGAGATTTTCATGCACCTGTATTCATGAGCGAAGAACCGCGCAACATGTTTACCGAAGGGACCTGGGATGCTTGTGGACAGTTAGTTGCCCAAGCTCAGCAAGTGCGAGCAATAGCTTCAAAGCTGCCCTATATGGCCTGGAATCGCTAGAGTCTCCATTCCGGAATTCTCCCCTCCTCACGAATATATTGCTTGCCCAGGTGCAACCCTTATCCTCTTTGCAGTTCCAGTAACTGCGATATTCCTGCTGTGGCTAGCCCGAGCAAACTATCCAACTCAGAGCGTTCTAGGGGAGCCTCTTCTGCGGTCGCTTGAATTTCAATCAGGGCGAGTTCCTGCGTCATCACTACATTCATATCCACTTCAGCCTTTACATCTTCTTCGTAGCAAAGATCTAGATGAGCAATCCCCTCAATGGTGCCAAGGGAGATGGCGGCAACTTGCGTTTTTAAGGCGCCCTTGAGCCCTAGGCTTTCTAGGGCATCCCGTAGCGCAACCCAACCACCGGTGATTGCGGCTGTTCTCGTGCCTCCATCGGCTTGGAGGACATCGCAGTCTACCGTCAAGGTGCGCGGCCCTATAGCCTTTAGATCTACGGCCATGCGTAAAGAACGACCAATCAAGCGTTGGATTTCTTGCGTTCGACCGGAAGGTCTACTGGTTTCCCGTTTAGCCCTAGCTCTAGGCGTCGAACCAGGAAGCATACTGTATTCTGCGGTGAGCCAACCCTGATTTGTGTTTTTGAGAAAATCAGGAACCTTTTCTTCCACAGAGCATGTGCACAAAACCCAGGTATTCCCGACGGTCACCAAAACTGACCCAGGCGTGAAACGAGTGTAGTTCCGAGCGAAATGAATCGGTCTCAGTTCATCAAGCTTGCGGCCATCGATACGGGGAGCCATGGGAACTGTCTCAAGAATCAGCCGCTAGCTTACCGCACCATTGTCTTTATTTCATGTTTGAGAGGGCAAGCCTAGTATTTAGCGTCGTTCTTGTCGTTCTTGTAGTTGGCGGACCTGGTATTCCAACTGTTCAACTCTATTTTTAAGCGCTTCTACATCGCTATTTTCAGGAACGCCAATATCCTTAAGGGTAGCCCGTAAGCGGCGTTGAAATTGATCTTCAAAATTACCCTGCTCCTCTTTTAATCTAAACAGCATGTCATCGAGGAATTCTTTGGCATCTTTCTGATTGAGGCGGCCATCCTTAACCCAATCATCCAGCGTCTTCTGCAGTCTATCCACCACTAAGTTCGTGGTTTCCAATCCCATCATCAACAACTGGCGTAAAAGCGGATTTTGCATAACTTTTTCTCCTTGTTCCTAATTTTCGTTCTTATCTTTTCACGGTTTTTTTCTTCGATTTTTTTCTTCTCGGCCCTACCGGACTTCTTTCAGCACTAGAAGATCTTGACGTGGATCTATTTGGACTACTCTGAGGTCTACCATTTCGCCCCGACTGACCGCTCGGTCAAAGCGAACGGGCAAACGAATCCCAATTTGTTCTAAAAGCACAACCCCTCTGTGAGAATCTCCTCCAGCCCAGTCTAGAACTAAGGCAGGTTGGAGCGTATCAGGTTCACGGGCAATGTATTCCAAAAGCCAGTAACGCACGGTTTGCCGTTCCAGTTGCGTTGCTTCATAGCAAGTACTTTCTATCGGAGCCAAAAGGATGCGTAGTTTCTCTGCATCAAAAGGCAGCGCTTCTCCTCGCAGGTGCGCTTTGAGTTGGTAATGAACCACCAAGTCACTATATCGACGGATGGGAGAAGTGGCCTGGGCATAGGCTGCAAGGCCAAGCCCCCCATGGGAAGCTGGACTGAAGCTGGTTTCTCCTCGTTGCATAAAGCGGCATAGGACATAATCTCGAACAGGACCGAGGGGGAGTTGGTCAATCTCTTCTTGGGGAGGAAGCTGAGGTTGGGGCTGGGCTCGGTAGGGAATCGGAATTTCCTCCCGCTGGGCATAGAGCGCAGTCACTTCTCCCACCAAAATCATCATCTCTGAAACCAAAAGCCTGGAAGGACTTTCGGTTAAAACCTCTAAGTTAAGTTTTTTACCCTCCTCTTGGACTTTAATTTGAGATTCCGGCATATCAATTTGCACCGCACCCAAACCCAGTCGATAATCCCGACGTTTCTTAGCCCACTGATAGAGCTTCTCCAGCGTAGGCTCCGAACCTGTTTCCAGCAGTTCATCCACCTCAGGATAGTCAATGCGGTATATAGTCCGCAGAAGGGTAGGCATGATTTCATAATGCAGGATCTCTCCTGTCTCAGAAAGATGAATGGCAAAGCTGAGACTGCAGTTATCCCGTCCTGCCACCAGGCTCATCGGCCCTGTAGCCAGTTCAGGGGGGAACATCGGTAGTACGCGATCCGGGAGATATACACTGGTCCCCCGCGCTCTGACTTCTCGGTCCAAGACACTATCAGGGAGTATCCATCGGCTGGGGTCTGCCACATGGACCCAAATCCATTGCGTCCCATCAGGCCGTTGTTCTATGCTCAGTCCGTCGTCCACTTCCTGAGTAGATTCATCGTCAATGGTATAGACCGGCATGGTCTTCAGGTCACGACGCCGAGCTTGGTCTAGGTCTATGGGTGGATTTTCCAGAAGCCGCTGAGTCTCAGCGATGGCCTCCTTAGAAAAAGTTTGAGGAATCTGAGAGCGTAGTAGAAATAAATTCTCATGCGGATTCCAATGGCCCAATTCCACCAAAAGCCTGAATGCGTCCTGGGGTTCTTCCTTTCGGCCCAAAATACGCAAAGTTTCCTGGGCCATGCGGTAATCTGGGGATTCCTGTTGCCATAGGACCCAACGCTCTAAGGCTGTCAACCTAGGTAGGTCTATTGCTTGGTCCCAAATCAAATCTTGTGGATCGGTGCTCCCCGCTAGACGGTGGCGAATTTTTTGGACAAAAGTTTCTTGGATACGCGTTTTTTCAGTAGCAGCGACCAACTGATGTCGGATTTCCTCGACTTGTTCACGAGGCCGCGGTTCATAAACTTCTCCCTTCAGCTTAAAGTACAGTTTGTCCTCCGCTAAAAGGCGGTGGGCACTATAAGTCGCTACGGGAGTTTGTTCTCCAAACAGGAGTTGAGCCAAATCCTTAGGGGCTGTGGATTCATGAGTATCCACAAGGATTTCCCAGGCGACTTCCAGGTCGGTAGCGGTGATGTATTCCTGGCTAACAAGCTCCATCTGAGGAATATCTTGCAGTTTGTATGGACCATCGGACCATTCGAATGTTACTTGACGAGGATGAACACGATGAATTTGTCCAGATGCTGTCTGCAAACACCAATTTTTCTTGCCATCTGGTCCTGTAATCACGGCTAGGAGCCGCTCTCCCTGAAGACGAAATTCAACTAATGCGCCCTTATCCATACCACCTCAGCGTCCACCCCTTGATATTCTATTTTCCGCTAAAAGATCACTCGATTGCCACTGCCAGTAAAATGGATCAAAGTAGGCCTTAAAGTCTTGTTTCGTGCTGGTTTGGTTTGGAGAAGGCTCATGTTGGCACTTCATCAAGTCAGTTGCTAAAGCTAGACTCAATATGCTTAGGTGGAATAAAGAACGGGTTTTCCCGACAAGCCGTAATTGTACCCTAGAAAAAGGACTCGAAAAGAGGTGCTAGAAGCATGGCAAAAGTAGTTGGCATAGATTTGGGAACCACTAACTCCGTAGTAGCAGTACTGGAGGGGGGGCAACCCACCGTTATTCCCAATGCAGAGGGGAACCGCACAACACCTTCTGTGGTGGCTTTTACCAAAGGAGGAGAGCGCTTGGTCGGGCAGATTGCCCGCCGCCAGTCCGTCTTAAACTCCGAAAACACTTTCTATTCGGTCAAGCGTTTCATCGGTCGAAATACCGGAGAAGTAAGCAGCGAAGCTAAGCAAGTGCCTTACCAGGTAAAAGACGCTGGAGGAAAGGTCAAGATTTCTAGCCCCCTGGCGGGTAAGGATATGGCTCCTGAAGAGATCTCTGCGATGGTGCTGCGTAAGCTAGTGGACGATGCGAGCACGTACTTGGGGGAAAAAGTCACCCAAGCGGTGATTACGGTCCCGGCATACTTCAATGATGCCCAGCGCCAAGCGACCAAAGATGCAGGCAAGATTGCCGGCATTGATGTTCTTCGGATTATCAACGAACCGACGGCTGCTTCACTGGCCTATGGCTTAGACAGAAAAGCCAACGAAACTATCCTGGTATTTGACCTTGGTGGTGGTACCTTCGATGTGTCTGTTCTAGAAGTAGGCGATGGCATTTTTGAAGTGAAATCCACCTCAGGGGATACGCACCTGGGAGGGGATGACTTTGACCGCCACATTGTGGACTGGATGGCCGATGAGTTTAAGAAGTTAGAAGGAATTGACCTACGCCAAGACCGTCAAGCCCTCCAGCGTTTGACTGAAGCGGCGGAAAAAGCCAAGATTGAACTTTCTGCCGTTACAGAATCTACGATTAACCTGCCTTTCATTACGGCAACCCAGGATGGGCCCAAGCATCTGGAACTCAAGCTCACCAGAGGCAAATTCGAAGAAATTTGTTCTGACTTGATCGAGCGGTGCCGTGTTCCGGTGCAACAGGCGCTTAAGGATGCCAAAATCTCTCTGGATCAGCTAGATGAAGTTGTTATGGTCGGGGGTTCTACTCGGATCCCGGCGGTCAAGGAGTTAGTTAAGCGACTGACGAACAAAGATCCAAACCAAACCGTTAACCCCGATGAAGTCGTGGCTATTGGTGCAGCGATTCAAGCTGGGGTTCTGGCTGGTGAGGTCAAGGATATTTTGCTCTTGGATGTCACCCCGCTTTCCCTGGGTGTGGAGACACTGGGTGGGGTTTCCACTAAGCTAATTCCCCGCAACACTACGATTCCCACCAAAAAGTCGGAAACTTTTTCTACGGCAGCCGATGGTCAGACCTCTGTCGAGATCCACGTTGTCCAAGGGGAACGGGAGATGGCGGGAGATAACAAGTCCCTTGGTCGATTCCGGCTGGATGGTATTCCACCGGCTCCTCGAGGGGTACCCCAAGTCGAAGTAACCTTTGACATTGATGCGAACGGTATCCTCGCCGTCGTGGCGAAGGATAAAGCTTCCGGGAAAGAGCAAAGTATTACGATCACCGGCGCTTCCACCCTCGACAAGATGGACGTGGAGCGTATGGTCCGGGATGCTGAATCGCACTCTACGGAAGATAAGAAACGTCGGGAAGAGGTAGATCTCAAAAATGAGGCTGACTCTCTGACCTTCTCTGCAGAACGCCAAATCAAGGAGTTCGGAGACCGCGTACCCCCAGAGGACAAGACTAAGGTGGAAACCTTAATCACTGATCTGCGAGCTGCGATGAACATCAACGACATCGACAAGATCAGATCCCTCAAAGAGGAGCTTCAACAGGCAGTCTATGGCTTGTCTTCTAAGCTTTATCAAGAGTCGGGTGGTCCAACCAATGCCGATGCTTCTGGTTCACCGGGATCAGGCCCTAGCCCTGATAGTAAAGGTCCCGATGATGATGTAATTGACGCTGACTTTACAGAAGTTAAGTAAATGTCTTAGCGAACGGGAGCACCCAGAGTAACGAAGTCACGAACGCTCTGGGTGTTTTTTAATGGATATAGCAAGAGCCAACTTGTTAAGACAATCAGAATTAACTATTGCTGGGGCTCTGCTGAATCTGAATGTCCTAATATTTCTGTACCTAGCTATAGAATACGAACTATGCGCATTGGTAATGGCTACGATATTCATCGGCTCGTAGAAGGCCGTGACTTGATTCTTGGGGGAGTTCCTATTCCTTTTGAGAAGGGCTTATTGGGGCACAGTGATGCTGATGTTTTAACCCATGCGATCATGGACGCTCTCTTAGGAGCACTGGCCTTAGGGGATATTGGTCAATACTTTCCGCCGACGGATGAACAATGGCGGGGAGCTAATAGTCTCATGCTCTTACAAAAAGTGATGGAATTGGTCCGAGCCCGTGGCTACTGTATTCAAAATTTAGACACTGTGATTGTAGCTGAAGCCCCAAAGATGCGTCCTCATATCACGCATATTCAAGAAAAGTTAGCTATGGCGATGGGGATTTCTTCCCAACAGATAGGGATAAAAGCAACTACACAGGAAGGCTTGGGACCTATAGGAGCAGGACAAGCTATCTGCGCTTATGCTGTGGTTCTTTTGGAAGAAGGCTAAGGCGCAACTATTTTGGTCAATAGAATGCCTCAGAATTGGGATGAGTTCATCGACCATCTGTATCTGGATTTTGGGAATCACAAATCTCTAGGCGTCTCGATGAGCTGTCCACCACTCAATAGTTCGCTTTAACCCTTCTCTAAAGGGCCTTTGTGCCTTGAAGCCAAAGAGTTTTTCTGCTTTTTGGGTATCTAGACAGCGACGGGGTTGACCGTTGGGCTTATCGGTTTGCCAGTGAATTTTGCCCTCAAATTCCATTAATTCCGCAAGCAGTTCCACCAAGTCTTTAATGGAGATTTCATAGTTGGTGCCCAGGTTGACGGGCTCTGAACCATCGTAATGCTGCGTTGCCATGACAATCCCTCGCGCGGCATCGTCGACATAAAGAAACTCACGGGTCGGAGAGCCATCTCCCCAAACCGCAACCACGTCGTCTTTACGCAGCTTTGCTTCATCTAGCTTACGGATCAAAGCAGGAATCACATGGGAAGAATCTGGATTAAAGTTATCCCAGGGACCATAAAGATTTACAGGGAGCAGATAGACTCCAGAAAGTCCATACTGTTGACGGTACGCATCTAGTTGAACCAAGAGCGCTTTTTTAGCTATTCCATAGGGAGCGTTGGTCTCTTCCGGATAGCCATTCCAAAGGTCTTCTTCTTTGAAAGGGACGGGTGTGAATTTGGGATAAGCACAAATAGTACCAACCACCACTACTTTGCTAACCCCTATGAGATGTGCCTGATGAATCAAGTTCACACCCATCATCAGGTTGTCATAAAACAATTCACCCGGTTTTTTTTGATTTAAGCCAATCCCACCCACATGGGCTGCTAGGTGGATGACAACATCTTGTTCCTCTAAAGCCGATTTGCAGTTTTCTGCTGAGCGGAGGTCGCAGTCCTTGGACCGAGGCGTGGAGATATTCGCAGGGTTAGCTCCTGCTTCCAGCAACGCTTGCACAACATGACGACCCAGGAAACCGGAACCTCCGGTCACCAGAATATTTTTGTCTGTTAGATCCATCTCCATTAACCTACTACCCCGTCCGCAACAGCACTTCCAGAGCGGACCAGCGCTCGGTCGCTACGAGGCATCCCAGAGACACCCATAGCTTGCAGGTCAGCGTCTACCATGAGCTCCACCAGCTCGGTGAAACTAGTGCGCAGCTTCCAGCCTAGTTTCCCTATCGCTTTAGCGGGATTGCCGAGCAGGAGATCAACTTCCGTCGGGCGGAAATAGCGGGGGTCAATTTTGATCAGGACCTTGCCTGTCTCAGCGTGCAAACCTTGTTCTTCGACGCCAGAGCCTTTCCACTTCAGAGGCATACCGGCTCGTTCAAAGGCTAATTCGCAAAACTCCCGAACACTATGAGTTTCCCCTGTAGCAATTACATAGTCGTCGGCTTCAGGCTGTTGCAGCATCAGCCACATTGCTTCTACATAATCTTTGGCATAGCCCCAATCCCGCTTGGAATCCAAATTACCTAGGTACATTAGATTTTGTTGTCCTGCGGCCATGCGGGCCAGAGAACGCGTGATTTTGCGGGTAACAAAAGTTTCTCCCCGTCGAGGCGATTCATGGTTAAACAAAATACCGTTGGAAGCATGCATGTTATAGGCTTCTCGGTAGTTGACGGTTAACCAAAAACTATAGACTTTGGCCACTCCATAGGGAGAACGGGGATAGAAGGGCGTGTCTTCATCCTGAGGAACGGCGAGGACTTTGCCATACATCTCGGAACTGGAGGCCTGATAGAAGCGAATACTCGGGTCAACGGTGCGAATAGTTTCCAGGAGACGTGTTGTACCTAATCCAGTGGTATCTCCCGTGTATTCCGGCTCATCAAAGCTCACGCGAACATGAGACTGAGCGGCTAAATGATAGACTTCCTGCGGTTGCGTTTTGGAGACTACCCGAAAGAGGGATTGAGCGTCCGTCAAATCCCCATAGTGCAAGAAAAGTTTGGTCTCAGGGAGATGGGGATCCTTATAAAGATGGTCGATTCGGTCTGTGCTGAACGTGCTGCTTCGACGGATAATGCCGTGGACTTCATAGCCTTTCGCTAGAAGCAGTTCGGCCAAATAAGAGCCATCTTGGCCCGTGATTCCAGTGATAAGCGCACGTTTTGACATATCTAAGTCCTATGAGTGGTGGGCCGAGGGATAGGAATAGGGATAGGGCCCTTATTCGAAAGAAAGCCTTAGTCTCCCCTGATTCATATTCCTACAAGAATTGTTCCCAAGATTCAACCTATTCTACATTCTTCCTCGTGCGATACGTGCCAAGAGCGCTCCTTCTACAACACTTGGATTGACTCTCAGGGTAAATAAATACCCTTCACTGGGAATTGTCACCTCTAGGGAGGAAAGGGTAACGGGATGGATAATATGCCCTAGTATTTGACGAGCATACACCTGCTGGCCTACATCGATCCCTTCAACAGGAACAAATAGGCCTCCTTGAGGAGCACTCATGTGGTCAACGCCTGTTTCAGAGACTACGACGGCACGACGTCTAGGCGGTAATGGACGGTCTTTGTGCAGAATATTTTGCTCTACGCAGAGTCTTAAAATTCCCTCATAAATACGCTCTGCCCAACGTCGGACAATCCTGCGGCCTGTTCCTGTCTCTAGGACTAAAACTTGCTTTTGTTTTTCATAGAGCGACTTGGCAAGGCTCCCTGCAATCCAATGGTGAGCTGAATGTGTCCACACCAAATCTAGACCCATGACCTGTGCATGCTCCAGCGTAGTTCGTTCTTCTACGACCCGTAATTGGGGGACTTCTTTAAGGAAACTATTGGAGCTGTGAATATCCAAACAGACATCGGAGGCCAGGCACTCATTGATAACGGCTGCGGTGATCTGTTCTTCGATTACACCTTGGGCATTACCAGGAAAATTGCGGTTTAGGTCACAGTTACTCAAGGGAAAAAGTCTTTCTCCTAATACAGTTCCCCAAGGATTTACGTTCGGGAGCAGGTTAATCGTCCCTTGCAAGCGCCATCCTTGGGGAAGGTCTTGCAGAAATTGGTGCAGCAACGCACATACATAAGCTCCATCCAATTCATCTCCATGCAATCCTGTAATGATGGTCAAAGACTCTGGACCGGGATTGTTTTGTGGCTGGTATCGGTGTCGCCACAGAGCGGCAGTCTGGCTAAAAGGTAGTTCCAGCGAGAGAATACATTCGGTTTTATGCGCTATAGAACCCTGGGCCATAGAAAAATCGACAGGATATTACCCAAGGATTATCCCAGCCGCTGGTTATTCATGAATCATTCCATTGGAGCATGATCGCCCAATGTAGGGCTCTGGTTGATATTTCTGATCGAGCAAAGTGGAGTACAGGAAATGCGCCCTCTCCTAAAACCTCAGCTATCCTGAAAGCCTGAGAACTTGTAAGTGTGGGCAATGCTACCTATTGCCAATGCCTCCTTAATCGCCTAAGATGTACTCATTATGACTTCGCCTAAAGGAAATAAAATTATGGTTGAAAACTTAGTCATCATTGGGTCTGGTCCGGCAGGCTACACCGCGGCCATCTATGCAGGACGAGCAAATCTAAAGCCCCTGGTGTTCGAAGGGTTCCAGGCTGGGGGTATTCCCGGTGGTCAGCTGATGAC
>CASBPW010000214.1 GCA_949127685.1 Candidatus Sivonenia alaskensis PMM_0068
GCGATTGCCATCCCTGTATGGCGTCCCACTCTATCTCTCGACCAATCAAGGGCAGTTCCGTTGAAGGCACTGCCAGACTTGACGGGGACAGAGGCAGTAATGTGGAAACGGCTGGTGCCTGGGTTTGGGCACTGGCTGCACAGGTTAGCGGGGGTGGGTCGTCATCTAGCGTTAACAATTCTTCGTAGAGCTTGTAGGTGATGGGGCTAGGATTCACTCCCAACTCGGCTTGTAGGGTGGTCATGCACTGGTGATAAACCCGCAGAGCACTGGCGCGATCGCCCGCCTGGATATGGAGTCGCATCAGATGACAATAGGCTGGTTCATGGAGGGAATCGATGCGCAGTAGCTGTTGGGCATAAGCGATACCAGGACGGATGCTATTTTGCTCTGCCAGTAAGGTAATCAGTGTATCCAGGCTGGAGATTGCCTGTTGTTGCAGTTGATCCCGGTAAGGCACAATCCAGTCGTCGTAACAACTGGGTAACAAGTCTCCCTGATAGAGCTTAGCGGCCTCTTCCAGCGCCTGTTGTTGTGTCTTCTCTTGCGACAATTGCGCTTGGGCGTTGGTCAAAGACTGTTCTGCAAGGATCATCGCCGCTTCAAATTCCGCCACATCCAAAAAACAGCTTTTCCCCTGTATCCACCGCACTGTTTTTGGCTCAATGAGTAACCAGCGCTCACTCGCCGGAAAGAGCTGCTTTAACTCATGCAAGCGCCGCCGAAAATTCGCTTTTGCATCGGCATCCGTTGCATCGGGCCAGAGATGTACTGCAATTTGTTGTCGAGATTGGGGAGCGTCCCGGTGCAACAGAATAAATGCCAGTAATGCTTGCAACCGCTCTGAATTAATGCCGCTAATGGGCACTCCGTTAGCAGTGATGCAAAAATCTCCAAAAAGCTGGATATGGAGGTTGGTAGACACGGAAGTATAGGGGCAAAACAGGTGTGGCTTTAATCTAGCGCAAGTTGCCATTTAAAATCCGCACCCGCTAATTTTGCCTACCAGTTGGCCTGGGTACGTCAGCAAAATTAATTCTGCCAGGAAAGTAAATGTGTAGGGTTTCAGCAGAGGTGTCCACTGCGACCAACTCATGAATTTCAAAAGGCAGCGTCCAGGCCCACTTTCCGGCCTGAATAATTCGCTCAGAAATGACGTGCATTTGACCACCAGAGATGTGGTATTTCCGCTCCAATACCTGTCCCGACAAAACTTTTGTAAAGTTAACGGAAGCCTGATGACTGTGGGGTTTAGACTCTGACCCAACGGGCCATTGCAGCATTAAGAGCTCTACCCAGCGGTTAGAGAGAATCGGAACGTAGCAATACCCAAAGGGATGAAGTAAGTGTTGAGTATGAAAGCGCTGCTGGATAGCAGCCCAGAGGGGGGCAGACAGAACTTGCAGTACTGCTGCAATTCTCTGAAAAATTGACAAAATCAATGGCTCGAAAGACCATTTTGTCCCTCTGGGAGATAGATTAGGAATCGAAGTTGTTACAGGATAGGTAGAATTCATTATGGTTATCGTTCCTAGTAGCGAATGAGTTTTCCAGGTTATGAATGCAAATAGAGATCGCTATGCTGGATGTTCCCCACATGATCGACGATCGACGGTAAGATAAATTCTTCGCATAATCCAAAAAGGTGGAGATAGCTGTTGCTCCGAATCTGGTTCAGCTTGAGTTTTTCTCCAATATCGAGACATTGAATTGCATTCGCCCCCACTAACGCATCCGGCAAAAACGGCCGGGCAAAGTTCAACCGTTTATCTCCGCCAATTAAATCCTGGATATTCCAATTAATGCGATGACCAGTTTGCCAGAGCGCCCGATACTCATTAGCTATTTGCAAATCTGTGAAGTGCATAAGAGTCACCCATGTCAACCTTTTCTTTTCTGTTCTGCTACCAGGTTATTCAGCAGACCGTCCTAAAACCGTCCAGGAATCATCCAGGACAGAGCTCTCTACTGAACAAACTGAAAAATCCAAAAAATAAAGGCTCAAAAGGGCGATCACCTATTGCCGCAGTTGCTCCCGGTAGGGCACAATCCAGTCGTCATAACAACTGGGCAACAAGTCCCCCTGGTCTAGGGTTGCCGCCTGGTCTAGGGCTTGGGTTGGGGCTGCAAGGGAAGGTGAGCCGGATTTGTCCGTTCGTTAAAGAGGCATAATACACACAACCAGCAGCTAACAACGTAAAGCGATATAGTAAAAATCGAAATTGCATGGAAATTATCCAACTTCGCCTTAGTCAAGTACATCCCTCAACATGGCTGCATTTATTTTCGCTCGGTCGGCCCAGGATGCCCGTTGAATTTCACTTAAAGCCGAGCCATTGGCATAGTGCTCCAGCCAAATCCGGCACAAAGTTTGGTGGTCGGGCAACTCATCCAGACTGCATCCTGGAGCCTGGATATCCTGGAGCAGTTGTTTTACTTTAGGGTCATAACTAAGCCCCCAGAGGACAGAGCCTTCACTAGCAGCCATAAGCACCCCATGAAATCGCATCGCGAGGGTATAGTCCACCCCACGAAAAACACCCTTCAGTCTTCGCGGTTCTTCAATCAAGAGGAGTTGAGCTTTATCCCCCAAAGCTTCTGCAATTTGCTTGCTGAGCGCTACATCTTGGGGGAGATGAAAAGGAACTAAGAGCACAAATAAGTCCGTAGCTTTTTGGAAATCCTGTAACGCTTGAATAAACGTTTGGATACGAGCCTCCGTAAATTGGGGATGGGTCCGCACTACTACAGCCAGTCTCGGCATCGGTAAATCAGCCAATTCTGGCACCGCCAGACTCTCCAAAGCCCACACAGGGTCGGCTGTTACAGAATAAGGAAGTTTCCATTGCTCCAATATTTTGGCCGATCCTCCATCCCGCACGGTGATCCCTTGACATTGGCTTAAGGCTCGACGGGCTAACTGTTGTCCGAATACAGTTTTTAGAGGCCCCAAACCCTGCGCCCAAGCAATGGTTTTTAATCCCATGCCTTGAGCTAATCCGATCAGACCACAGTAGTACAAGACACTTTTAAGACTGGTCGCGTCCTGGAGCAGACTGCCTCCACCAAAGATAAATGCCTGGCTCTGACGCAGTGATCTGAGAACATCCAAGCTATTCCAACGATTGATACTTCGAATGCCATAGGTCTTGGCTGTTTTTTCGGGATTGTTGGAAAGGACTATGGGCGTCACATGGGCAGGCAGCATTTGCAACAAAGTAGCCAGTAGTGCCTCATCACCGCCGTTCCCAAAACCATAGTATCCACAGAGGACTGCCTGCTTTGTATTCATGCTTGCTTAACCTACTTCGTAAAAATGTAACTCTTTGCAGGCGACCCTACACAAAAAAAAGCCCCCGGCTGGGGGCTCAGACAAATCTTTGCTTCTTAGAACAAACCCAAAGTCAAAGACTTAGGAATGTTGTGGATCATAGCTCCAATACCGAGATAGAACGTAACCAAAACACCAATCAAGAACAGGACGCTGGAGATAGGACGACGGAAGGGGTTCTGGAACTTATTGACATTTTCTATAAAAGGCAATATGGCCAGGCCAATCGGGATAGCCAGCATAAGGACGACACCCAACAATTTGTTAGGAACGACCCGCAGGATTTGAAACACAGGGTAGAAGTACCACTCAGGGAGAATCTCTAGTGGAGTCAAGAATGGGTCAGCCGGTTCACCCATCTTGGCAGGGTCCATAATCGCAAGGCCGATGGTTCCCACAATGGTTCCAAAGATAACTACACCAAAAATAAGTGCATCGTTGGGCCAAAAAGGTTCACCGTACTTGTTATGCCCCATGTTCTGCTTGACTAATTCCCGAAATTCGGGGTCTTGCAGGTCAGGCTTTTTCATTACCATAGGTGTGCTCTCCAAAAATTACGCCGAAAACTAGGTTAGAGGGGACCAGAAATGCCTTGCTTACGAATCATAAGGAAGTGCGCAAGCATGAACACTGCAGTTAACCAAGGCAATACAAAGGTGTGAGAGCTGTAGAAGCGGGTCAAGGTTTCCTGACCAACCCCGGGCTCGCCGCGAAGTAACAGGACAACCAAGTCTCCAACCACAGGTACAGCACCGGGAACTTGAGTAACAATCTTAGCAGCCCAGAACCCTACTTGGTCCCAAGGAAGGGTATAGCCTGTCACTCCGAAGCTCACCGTTAGCACCGATAGGATGACTCCCGTCACCCAGGTCAGCTCACGGGGCTTCTTGAAACCGCCAGTTAGATAGACCCTAAACACATGAAGAATCATTGCTAATACCATCATGGAAGCACTCCAGCGATGGATAGAGCGAATGAGCCAACCAAAGCTGACCTCGTTCATGATGTACTCAACAGATTTGAACGCCTCTGCTGTAGTGGGTTTGTAGTAAAACGTCATTGCAAAACCAGTGGCGAACTGGACCATGAAAGCAACGAGGGTAATACCGCCCAAACAATAGAAAATGTTTACGTGAGGCGGTACATATTTACTGGTTACGTCGTCTGCCAGCGCTTGGATGTCGAGACGCTCTTGGAACCAGTCATAAGTCTTTCCCATAAGGCCGCGTCCTTAAAAAATAGAAACCAATTATGCTCGCGCACGTTAGAAATGTAACACAAGCTCTGAAAAACGCCCAGAAATCCTTCACAATATTTATTTTTTTCTTAAGGTTGAATCTAAAGCCATGAAATTCACTACCCGAGGCCATTACAGTGTCAAGGCTCTTCTGGATTTAGTGATTTATGGTGGCCAAGGGCCAATTCCAATTCGTCAAATTTCTCAGCGTTGTAACATTCCGCATCAATACTTGGAGCAGCTGCTTGTCCAATTGCGCAGACAAGGACTGGTAAAGGCTACCCGTGGCACAGCAGGCGGATACGAATTGGCGCTTGCACCCCGCCAAATCAGTGTAGGACAAATATTTAAGGCTGTGGGAGAAGCTGTAGAACCGCTAACCCATTTAGAAAAAGACCCTCAGCGCTCAGAGGACTGGGTTACCCAAGCGCTCTGGCAACGCCTTCATAGCCGTTTACTGGATGCCCTAGATCAAATTACCCTAGAAGACCTTTACTATGATGCCCGCAGCTATCAGGCGTCTCAGGGCGAGGAATCTAGCTTTATCGTCTGAGTCTTCCCTTATAATTATTATCCTGTGCGCCGGGATAGCTCAGTGGTAGAGCACTCGATTCGTAATCGAGCGGTCGTGAGTTCAAATCTCATTCCCGGCTTTCCTTAGATATAGAGATAGAGCCTCTAGCCGTTCGGTCAGGGATCATGGGCAAGGCTATAATTCCAACTACATGAGAGTAGATACGGTCATGGATAGCCTTACCTTAGATGTGAAATCGGCTAGACTCACTGATGAACAATTCTTTGAGCTTTGTATCGCTAACCGTGACTTACGTTTTGAACGGTCTGCTGATGGGGAACTCATAATCATGGCACCCACAGGCTGGGGGACCGGAAATAAAAACGCAGAAATCTCCGGGCAGCTTTGGGCCTGGAAC
>CASBPW010000215.1 GCA_949127685.1 Candidatus Sivonenia alaskensis PMM_0068
GCCCTCGTTGGTTTTGGCGTGATTTGGTTGCCTATCCCATGCTTCTTGGAAGCACAACCGCAAATAGGTTTCCAAACATTATGTTACAAAGCTTTATGATGAGAGAGCTATCTGTGGGCTTTTACAAAAATGCTACGCCTTGACCGAGTTTCTAAAATCTATGCCACAGGAGAAGTCCTCAAGGATGTTTCTTGGGAAGTCCGCGCCGGAGAAAAAGTTGGTTTAGTGGGCGTGAATGGGGCCGGTAAGTCCACCCAGCTAAAAATTATCTTGGGAGAGGAAGAACCGACTAGTGGTAAAGTTGCTCGTCCCCACAGTCTTAAGGTTGCCTATCTGGCTCAGGAATTTGTCGCCACACCAGGACGGACGGTGAAGCAAGAGCTATGGACTGCCTTTGAAGAGGCTTTAACGGTGCTCAACAAGTTGGAGACCATCAAGCAAGAGCTGGAAGCTGTCCCTACGGATGCCAAGAAACTCGAAAAACTGCTCAAGGATTTGGATACCTACCAGCGGCGCTTTGAAGCGATGAATGGCTATGCTCTAGACAGCCGCATTGAAAAATTAATGCCGGACCTGGGTTTTGAACCAGGAGATACCCAGCGGGAAGTCACGGAATTTAGCGGTGGCTGGCAAATGCGGATGGGGCTGGGCAAAATTTTGCTTTCTGACCCAGACCTGCTGCTTTTAGATGAACCGACCAATCACCTTGACTTGGAAACGATTGAGTGGCTAGAAGACTATCTCAAAGAATGTAAGCCCGCTGTCGTGGTTATTTCCCATGACCGGAGATTCCTCGATAAGCTGGTCAATAAAATCATTGAAACGGAGCGTGGGGTCGCCAGTACCTATTTAGGGAATTATTCAGCCTATTTAGCCGAGAAGGAACGGCGCAAAGAGTCCCAATTATCTGCTTTTGAACGTCAGCAAAAAGAATTGGAAAAACAGGAACGTTTTATTGAGCGATTCCGGGCCAGTGCTACCCGTAGTACCCAGGCAAAAAGTAGGGAAAAGCAGTTAGAGAAAAAAGAAAGAATCGAAGCTCCAATCTCGGATATGCGGGGGCTGAAATTTCGTTTTCCACCGGCTGCGCGTAGCTCCAACCAGGTAGTCAAAGTCTCAGATCTCACCTTGGAATTTAATGACAATCCGCTCTTTATCGGCGCAGAACTGATCGTTGAACGAGGAGATCGGATTGCGCTGTTAGGACCGAATGGCTGTGGCAAATCAACCTTCTTGCGATTCATGGTCGGGACCCAAAAAGCCTTAGAGGGAGAAGTGAGCTTTGGTCACAATGTCCAGCTAGGTTATTTTGCACAGCATCAAGCCGAAGCTTTGCCTCTAGACCGATCGGTGTTAGAAACCCTGAGAGATTCTGCACCCAATGCCCCCGATGGAGAATTGCGGGGATTAGCCGGACGCTTCTTATTCACGGGTGATGGCGTCTTTAAAAAGGTGCGGGCGCTGAGTGGCGGTGAAAAATCTCGTCTTGCCTTGGCTCGTCTACTGTTAGAACCCGCTAATTTTCTACCCCTAGATGAGCCTACCAACCACCTGGATATTCCGGCGAAGGAAACGCTCGAAGAGGCGCTTTTTGCCTATGAAGGTACGGCTGTTATTGTTTCCCATGACCGTTACTTTATTCAGCGTGTTGCCAATAAGATTGTGGAAATTGTGAATGGGGAATTTGTAGTTTATTTAGGTGGTTATGACTACTATCTAGAGAAAAAGGCAACCCAGAAAGAGTCTTCTAATACCTTTGCTTTGGAACTAGCCTATCAAAAAGATCAGGAATTAGCAGGTCGTTAGGATGCCCCCCTGACCCCCCTTAGACGCACGAAGTGCGGCTGTTGCACACGGCCTATGGCCTACTCGAAGAGTATTGGCGGGGCACAAAAAAGAGGCCCCCAAACGGGAGCCCCCTTTTATATCTATGTCTTAGAAAGACTTAGAAGTTAAACACAGCCCGTAAGGTTCCCAGCGTGATCGTGGAGTTACCAGAGATGTTGTTGGGCGAGGTGATCACTTGGATATCAGGAGTAACGGTGATCCGGTCGTTCAACCTGAAGTTGTAGTACAACTCGTAGTCGAGCTCGGTTCCGCTGGCAAAGTTAGTAGCACGAATAGGCTGAGCTACTGACAAACCGAGCTGGTTGCCGATTCCAAACAAATCACCGACCGAAATACCAGCCTGCCAGGTGGTCAGAGTGAAGTTACCAATTTGATATTGTCCACCATTAGGAGCGGTCGCAACAGGGTTATTAGCAGTTCCTGTACCGTAACGGCCAAAGAGACCAAAGGCACCACCGAGAGCCCATTCAGCGTTCACCCCGAAGGTATTGGTCTGGCTGGGACCAAAAGCATTCGGTGGGGCGAATTGTGTCGCGGCTTGTTGTGTGGAGAATCCGCTGTACTGGAGCTTAAGCTTGGCCTCCGGCACAATACGCCATTCCAATTCAGCAGCATAAAGGGAGTTTGAACCAGTCAAACCGCCAAAGCCCTGACCGTTAGAATTACCACCTTGGCCAGCGATATAAACACCACGCAGGCTCAGAATACCAAAGTTCCAATCAAACCCTGCCCCAGGACCATTAGCAATGAAAGTGATCAACGGGTTGTTGAGCATTAGGCCGTTCGAGAAGTCCACTTCTTCGTTGTTAGCAAAGGAGTTGGTATCGATAATCTCGTAGATGTCGATACGGGGGCCGACGAAAATTCGTAAGTTCTCTGAGAACAGAGGGGTGGTGTAACGAACCTTGTCGAAGCTAACGGTAGCATTACCGTTTGTATTAACAGGGGTAGTGGATTGATCAAAACTTGTAGTACCAGTTTGACCGCCTGCATAAAACGCAGTACCCAAATTGGATGCGATACCAGGGAAGGTTCCAGAGATATCTTGACCGGTTACGCCGCGCATACGAACCAACAGTTCATCATTGCCGGTGAAGCTAGAACGGAAGTTCAGCGTGGTACGACCGATGAAGGTCGTGTTGGCTCCGGTACCATCTACCGAGGGTCCAACAAATAATTGGTCAGTGCCTAAATTACTAGGGTCGCCAAAAACAGCTAGATTGTTGCCAAAGACAGCTGGGTTATAGCCTAAAACGCTAGTAGAAACAGTTTGACCTGCAGCATTTGTAACGAGATTAGGACTCGTAATGACGCCACCACCGGTGCCACCGCCCTGAACAGCCATGACCACAGAACCATCCAACTTGGTGGTGGTGGAGAACTGGTTAGCTTCCAATTCTTTGGTCCTAGCTTCTAGAGAATCGACACGACCACGGAGGACAGCCAACTCATTTTTGAACTCTTCTTGCAAACGCTGAAGGGCAGCCAAGTCTTCCTTGGTCGCCAGGGGTGCTACAGCCGCTGCGATTTGTTCACCAATTTTGTCCAAGCAAGCGTTCAAACCAGCGGCGAACTCATAACGGCTTAGCGGACGGTTACCCAAGTATTTCTTGTTGGGGTAGCCTTCGATACAACCGTAGCGCTCAACCAGAGATTTCAGCGCTTGGAAAGCCCAACTATTTGGGTCTACGTCCGTCAATTCAGAAACAGAGGAAACTTGAGAAACAGAATCAGCTCCCAAGCCCTTGGAATACTGGTCGATTACCGTGGAATCGCTTGAGGCGGCGTTGCCTTCAGCGAAAGCACTAGGAACCAGAGATAGGCTGAGCGTTGCTGCCAAAGCTCCCATCAATACAAATTTTTTCATTTGGACTCCTCACTCACTACTTAACTTAAGAAACAGAGTGTATTCACTGTTTTCTTCCCTACAAATTTAACCTATCAACGATTTTAGAGCAAGCCCACCCAAGACTTATTTGGAACTCTCTAGGGCTAAAATCAGTGCTCAGGCAGCCATAGATTGGTTATGCCAGTAAATTCACCTAGAAGCTTTACTTCTGGCTGCAGCGGAGCTTGCCAGCGTTCCCAAACTTTTTCCTGAACGTACTGCATCAAGTCAATAATATCCTGTGCCGTGGCCCCTTCTCGGTTTAAAAAGAAGTTTGCATGAAGTTCAGAAACTTCTACTCCGCCGATGCGGGTTCCCTTGAGTCCGGTGTGTTCGATCAACCAGCCCGCCCCATGGGGTTTAGGGTTGCGGAAAACACTGCCACAGGTAGGAAAACCAGCGGGCTGTGTTGTTTTTCGGTAATGGTTACAGCGTTCTACATGAGCCTCACATACTTTAGGGTCTTGCCCTGCGGCCAAATGCAGGGTCGCCTCCAAGACCACATAGTCCACCTTCGTTTGGAGAGAAGAGGTTCGGTAACTATAGGCCAGGTCTTCCGCTGCCCAAGTCTCTATAGTTCCCTCAGGCGTCATCACCTGGATGCTGACCACGGATTTGGACATGTCTTGCCCATGCGCACCACAGTTCATCACGACACCACCGCCGACAGAGCCTGGAATACCTACCGCCCATTCCATACCTCCTAGTCCAAGACGGGCAGTTTTCATGGCGAGTTTGGCCAGGGAAACTCCAGCCGCCACCCGCACTAGATCTCCTTCAACTTCCACATGTTGGAGAGAGCGCAAGCATATGACCAATCCAGGGATGCCCTGGTCGCTAACCAAGACATTACTGCCGAAGCCGAGCCAAGTGACGGGCAGGTTGTTTTCTTTGGCCCAGCCCAAAGCAGATTGGAGTTCTGGGATACTTTTAGGCTGAATAAACCATTGGGCTGGCCCGCCTACTTGATAAGCCGTAAACGGGGCGAGTATTACAGAAGGTTGAATAGTCGCAAGAGAGGGAGCCAACATCATCATTACGTCCGCATAGTTTCGGGAGCCCGTTCGCTGTGTCCTTCTTGTCCGTTCGCTGATTCTTTCAGACTGACGGGGGCGAGTTGGAGAATTTCTGTAATCACTTTATTGATGTTACCGGCCCCCAGAAATACGGCCATGTCGCTTGGACATAGATGGAGCTGCAACCATTGGGACAGATCGCCTAGGCTGGGACAATAGTGAACCTTAGGGTGGTGCTGACGGACTGCATCGGCAACATGACTACCATCGATGCCTGAATAGGCTTCTCCTGCACTATAGATATCGGTGAGAACGACTACATCTGCATCTTGAAAGGCTGTACTAAATTCTTTGAGCAGTGCTTTGGTGCGGGTGTATCGATGGGGTTGGAAAATAGCAACTACCCGATGATTGGGGTGAAGTTTGGCGGTAGCCAAGGTGGCCCGGATTTCACTAGGATGATGGGCATAGTCGTCGATAAAGACCACACCATCCCGTACTCCGCGCTCTTGGAAACGACGTTGTGCCCCCCGAAACCGTTTAAGGGATTGGGCAATGACAGAGAAAGGTAATCCTAATCTACGGGCTACGGCGATTACGGATAGGGCATTGCTGAGATTATGACGACCTAAGACGCGTAATTCAAGCGTTCCCAAGATTTCTTCTCCTTCCCAGATGCGTGCCCGCGTGCATTCAGCCCCATAGCGGACTTCATCTGCTCGATACTGGGCCAAAGGATGGTTATCTAGGCTATACCCCGTCCAAGGGACCGGACTGGAGGGGACCAAGCGTTCGGCAATGTTAGGGTCATCTAAACAGGCAATCCAGTGCTTGCTCTGTGCAATAAATTGATGAAAGGTATCGACGATATCATCAATACCCGCATAGTGGTCTAGATGGTCCGCTTCAACATTGGTTACAACAGCAATTTCAGGATGGAAGTGCAGCAAAGAGCGGTCTGATTCATCTACTTCTGCGACCAGATATTCTCCACTTCCTGCTTTGGCATTGCCCCCTAGCGAATCCACTTGTGCCCCAATCACCACCATGGGGTCCAAGTCAGCATCACAAAGTAGGGAACCGATCATACTAGTGGTAGTGGTCTTGCCATGAGTTCCAGATATGCCAATCAATTTTTTGGAAATGGCTAAGGCTGCTAAGACTTGAGCCCGATGGAGGACTTCAATTCCTAGCGCCCGAGAACGCATCAATTCGGGATCGCTCTCTGCGATGGCCGTGGAGTAGACCACCTGATCGACTCCCTCTACCAGATCGGGGCGATGGCCATAATGGATAGATACCCCATTGTGGCTAAGCTTTTCTGTCTGGGGGTTGGGCTGTATGTCAGAGCCAGAGACCTTATGCCCTCCTTTCGCTAGGAGGTAGGCCAGACCAGACATTCCAATGCCCCCAATCCCAATAAAGTGAATGGAATGCTTCAGGACCGGGCTGAATTGGGTTTGGGTGGTCATTCCTCAACACCATATATGGGGGACTAGCGAAGGGACCCTATTGGTACTCTATGGAGTGAACAAACAGGGAAAAATGGTTAGAAGCTCACAGGTGGTAGCTCCTTCACCGAGAGTACTATACCGCACCATTCAGCGTATTCAGTAGTTTTCAAATAGTTCTTTTACTATAGGTAGTATCCCTGGTTATTAATGCTATGCCCGAGCCCCAAATATCGCGCTCTCAAAATCCACATGCGTCTCATGTTCTTACCTGGTTGGAAGCCCACGTTTCACCCAAGCGACTGGATCACATCCTGGGGGTAGAGAAGACGGCCCATGCCTTGGCGCTCCACTATCGGGAAGATGCCCAAAAGGCTGCTTGGGCAGGTTTACTCCATGATTTGGCCAAACATTTTCCCCCACGAAAATTGCTGGCAGAAGCTCAACGTTTTGGGCTCATCGTAGACCCTGTATGTCAAAAAAATCCTCACTTGCTCCATGCTGATATTGGAGCTGCGCTAGCCCAAGAGCTTTTTGGAGAGCGGGACGCCCAAGTCCTGCAGGCTATCGCTAACCACACCTTAGGCAATCCAGAGATGGACCGCTTGAGCCAGATTCTCTATCTGGCTGATTGGATCGAACCGATGCGGAAAGGACCGGATGTCGACCACGTGCGTACGCTAGCCTGGGATAATTTGGAAGAAGCTACGATGCTAGGTTGTTTCTATGTCTTAGAAGACTTAAGCAAAAATGGACAACCCGTCCATCCGCGCACCCAATGTACCTATGACTGGCTTGCACAGAAGCTGAGCCTGTGCGAGCCAGAGAAGTCCTAAAAAGTCCAAAACACCTATGGAGGAACCCTAAATCCTTTGAGTGAAATATCTTCCCTGGACCTTGCTTATACCTGTGCCCAGGCTGCCGATGAACGTAAAGGCCAAGAAATTCTTCTGATTGAAGTGGGCAAGGCTTCGATCATTGCCGACTATTTTGTGGTGGTCACAGGCCTATCCCGGACGCAAGTTCGGGCTATCGCCAAAGGGATCGAAGAGGCTATGGCGGTCTATCATGACCGTAAGCCCCTCCGTACCGAAGGCTCCTCGGAAGCCAGCTGGGTACTGCAAGATTTTGGAGACGTGATTGTCCAGATTTTCTTGCCCCCAGAACGAGCGTTTTATCAGTTGGAGGCTTTCTGGGGTCAAGTCCCTCAAACGCCCTACCAGCCAGATATTCAGCCGGTACATCAGTTAACTGAATCAACTCAGACGAATCAACTTAGATAAGGGTATGCAAACTATATGGAACCACACTCTGTGGCTGAGGTGATGACTGCTCAGCCCCTCACGACCACGCCAAAAACTCCGATCACGGACGTGGTGCAGCTGCTCTCCGAGAGACGGATTAGCGGACTCCCTGTGGTGGACGAGCAAGGTATTTTGGTGGGAATTATCTCTGAAACAGACCTCCTCTGGCAGGAAAGGGGGGCTACTCCCCCGAACTTTCTATTTATTTTGGACGCGGTGATTCCTCTAGAACGGCCTGGTCGCTTTGTAGAGGAACTCCACAAAGTGCTGGGTAGTACCGTGGCAGAAGTGATGACCAAAAACCCTGTAACTATCCGCCCAGAACAAACGGTTCAGGAAGCTGCACGCCTGATGATGCAAAAGGAGATTCATCGCCTGCCTGTCGTCGATAAAGACAATGCACTAGTGGGTATTGTCACCCGTGGAGATATTGTCCGAGCCATGGCCCGCTAGGCGGGTTTGGACCAGGGTGACGAGATAGGCTGCTGAAAATAGGGATTGAACGAAAACTAAGGGGAGAACCCCCAAAATACCAAAAATGGCTACTAGACCAAAGGCCAGGCCCCACGCCAGTAAATTCAGCACAACTAAGGGCAGGATAGCGGTCCATTGAGACCAGAATGAAGCAAAACTACGGGACAAAGCTTTGAATAGTTTTCCCTCATCCAATACTACAGAAGCTTTCCAGAGGATGAGCAACAAATTCAGGGTCAGGGTACTCCCGATAACCCCCCATGTCGCAAGGTTCAGCTGGTGCATGACAGGTTCTAAGTTCTTGGGGATGGTAAATCTTTCAGGATCCAGTTGTCCTTGATTTATTTTTTGAGAGAAACTCTCTGCCAAAGCTTGTACCTGCTGTAGCTCTTGCATACTGGTCGTGCTCAGGGACCAAGAAGACCAGGCTAGGACAATACCAAAAATAGCGGACCAGTATATAGTTTCTAAGCCGATCATCGGTACAAACCAACGACCGACCCCTACAAGAAAGGTATCCAAACTACTGTCTTTTTCTTTCAAGGCCTGGAGGGTCTGTTCATGGAACCCACCCGCAAAAGCGGTCCAGAGAAGCAGAATACCTACGAAAACCCAAGGGTTTCCATCTGACAGGGAAACGAGAACCAGCGTTAACACGTACAAAAGACTATAGGGAGCCCAAAGTAGAGGGTGCGCTCTGAATAAGTCCCAGGTTGCTCTGAGCAAGGAAAAGGGGGAGGTCATACGTCGATGGCTAGCGTTCGTCTATCCTAGCAGCGAGGCTGGGCAAGATTACTCAGCGACAGACGATGGTAGCCCAAACACCCCTCTCAGGAGCGCAACCCCTCCTAGCTTCTGGCTAGGGCATTGCTAGTTTTTCAGGGCTACTTTCGGTGTTTGAGGCTGATGAGCTTCTCGGTAATGGGCATTGATCCAGCATTGAGGTAAGGGCTCTCCTGAAGGAAACACCAATTCTGATTTGCTCATCGCTTCCGGATCCTGCAATTCCTCTCCGGCATGAAAACGACCCATAATTTCATGCTTTAACGGATCAAACAGGTCTTCCAGATTCAAAACTTCTACCAATTCATGGTTTACTTTTTGGCTTAAAAACATAGGAACTCCCCCTGGTGAAGGCATAGGGTATCTCTACCTCTATTTTCGAGGACAGATTGAGCTATGGCACAGAATCTTCTTAATTCGTGAAATTGGCTCCCCGACCCGCTGACTTTGGGGCCTAGGCGTACTCAGGCTTTGTACAATGGACCCTATGAATGCTGTGGTCTTATTGTCTGGGGGCTTAGATTCGACAACAGTCGCCTATCTTGCCAAGAATGAAGGTTATAGGCTCTATGCCTTGTCGTTTGACTATCATCAGCGGCATCGCAGGGAATTGGAAGCGGCCAAAGCCGTAGCTCAGGCTGTGGGCGTGGTAGAACATCGCTTTGTCTCATTTGACTTGAGTCTCTGGGGTGGTTCTGCCCTCACGGATGATGAGCTGGAGGTGCCCCTGCATCGGAGTGCGGAGACGATGACCACTGCTATCCCGATCACCTATGTTCCTGCGCGGAATACTATTTTTCTGAGCTTTGCCTTGGGTTATGCGGAGGTCGTTGGAGCCCAAGCTGTCTTTGCGGGCATGAATGCCCTAGATTATTCTGGCTATCCCGATTGCCGACCTGACTACTTAGCGGCGATGGAAGAAGTGTTCCGTTTAGGCAGTAAAGCGGGAAGGGAAGGGAAACCGATCAAAATCTTGACTCCACTGATCCAAAAAACGAAGCGTGAAATCGTTGAATGGGGAAATATCCTCCAGGTTCCTTGGGCGTTGACCTATAGTTGCTATCAAGGGAATCTAGATTCCTGTGGAGTCTGTGATAGCTGCACCTTACGCCTCAACGCGTTTAGAGAGGCCGGACTGCCAGACCCCATTGCGTACGCTAAGCGCTAAGGCTCCAAAACGTTGTCTGAACTTTTTACCCCAGAACTGCAACAGGAACTCAAACGCCTGGAAAAGGCTCTCCAGGCAGAAGTGCAGCAAGGCTATATCAATCTTCAGGGCAGACACTATCGATTTGCAGAATTTTTGACGCTTAGCCTGGGACAGACCCCACCGGCGCCCCTTGCCACAGACCAGAAACGAACTTGGATGAATCTGGCGCAAAAATTTTCCCGATATGAAGTTTTGGAATTGCCTGGTCGCCGTTCTCTGATTGCGGAAACCCGACGCTTTATGTATCAGCTCACTTGTCAGGGGGAAGTTCGCCCTAAGGAAGTTAAAGAATCTAAGTCCTCCTATCAGGAGAACCTCCCTGCTAGTGCAGAACGTCCAAGCCAAAGCCTAGAAAATTCTATTGCTCAA
>CASBPW010000216.1 GCA_949127685.1 Candidatus Sivonenia alaskensis PMM_0068
AAAAAAGGACGACCGAAGCCGCCCTTTCTAACCAATCAACCAAGATGGTGACTTAGTCGTAGTCGCCCATGCCACCACCACCGCCACCTGTTCCAGATCCTTTGTCCTCAGGCTTGTCTACTACCAAACATTCGGTAGTTAAGACCATGCTGGCTACAGAAGCTGCATTCTGCAAAGCAGAACGAGTTACTTTCACAGGGTCAATAATGCCTGCGGCTACGAGGTCTTCATAGACACTGGTCTGGGCATTGAACCCATAGGAAGGATCCTGGGAACTGCGGACCTTCTCACAGATGACAGAGCCTTCCAGACCCGCATTGATTGCAATCTGACGGGCAGGAGCTTCTAGGCCGCGCTGGACAATCTTGGCTCCGATTTTTTCTTCAGGGATAGTCAGGCTACTCGCGAAGTCATGGAGCTTATCGGCCAAATGCAAGAGTGCGGTCCCGCCTCCCGCCACGATCCCTTCTTCAATGGCCGCCTTGGTCGCGTTTACTGCATCTTCAATGCGCAACTTGCGGTCTTTGAGTTCGGTTTCGGTGGCAGCTCCAACCTTGATTACCGCAATACCGCCGGATAGTTTAGCCAGACGTTCTTGCAGCTTCTCTTTGTCATATTCGGAATCAGTCTCGTCCAACTGACGACGGATTTGAGCGCAACGAGCTTGGACAGCTTTCTCTTCCCCTTGAGCCACAATCGTTGTGGTGTCTTTCGTGACCATAACTTTGCGGGCTGTTCCTAGCTGTTCCAAGGTGGTGCTTTCCAACTTCAGACCTGCACTTTCGGCAATGCATTCGCCTCCGGTCAAGATGGCAATGTCCTCTAGCATGGCCTTGCGGCGGTCGCCAAAGCTAGGAGCCTTGATCGCTACTACCTTGAGCACTCCACGCAGCGAATTGACCACCAGGGTTGCCAAAGCTTCTTTCTCAATATCTTCGGCGATGATCATCAGAGATTTACCGGAACGGGCCACCTTTTCCAAGATCGGTACGAGGTCTTGGATTATCGAAATCTTTTTGTCCGTTACCAAGATGTAAGGGTCTTCAAAAACGGCTTCCATCCGCTCTTGGTCGGTAACCAGATAGGGAGAGATGTATCCACGGTCAAACTGCATCCCTTCCGTGACTTCCAGCTCGGTTTCTAGGGACTTGGATTCTTCTACGGTGATGACCCCTTCCTTGCCCACTTTGTCCATAGCTGCCGCAATCATGGCCCCAATTTCTTCGTCATTACCGGCAGAAATGGCAGCTACTTTAGCAATGATCGTATTATCTTCAACGGGCTTGGCGACTTTTCTCAGTTCCTCGACGATGAAAGCTACGGCCTTATCAATCCCGCGCTTCAAAGACATGGGGTTGCTACCGGCAGCCACGTTTTTCAAGCCTTCTTTGACCAAGGCTTGAGCAAGGACTGTTGCGGTGGTGGTGCCATCTCCAGCGACATCGTTGGTTTTGGAAGCTACTTCGCGAATCAGTTGAGCTCCCGCATTTTCCAGATGGTCTTCTAGTTCAATCTCTTTCGCAATAGTGACCCCGTCGTTCACAATTTGGGGAACGCCAAATTTCTTCTCCAGAACAACGTTACGGCCCTTGGGACCAAGGGTGACTTTTACGGTATTGGCGAGGGCATCAATCCCTCTTTCCAAGGCCCGACGAGCCTGTTCATCAAAAATAATCTGCTTAGCCATGTATTTCTCCTGCGGGTCGTAATTTTTGTTTAGGCAAGAATTGCCAAAACGTCTTTTTCAGCAATCAGAATGTAGTCTTCGGTACCCAGCTTCACTTCCGTTCCGGCGTACTTGGAATACAAGACTTTATCGCCTACGGCGACGTCAACCGTGGCATAGGAACCATCATCCTTGCGCTTGCCTGGACCAACGGCGACAATTTCTCCCGTTTGTGGTTTTTCTTTGGCACTATCGGGCAATAAAATACCACCGGCTGTTTTATCTTCAGCGGCTACCAGCTTGAGAAAAACCCTATCGCCAAGAGGTTTGAGGGTATTTACATTGAGGGCCATGGCTGCCATATCGTTCTCCCTGATTCACAAAATTCAAAGGTGCACAGGCAAAATATTAGCACTAAACCATGGTGAGTGCTAACACTCATAGCAGGAGACCGCTAAAAAAGTTCATGCATGGAGGAATGTATCGGCCATATGCTCAGGGCTTACACGCTTAACGAGCCAGTCTGGAGCATGTTTGGACAAAACGGAAGCTTGGTAATGACCTTCCCCCGAAATAGTGGGCATTCCCGAAGAATCGATAACCGAGGAAAAAATGTTCAGATGACAGAAAAACTAGGCAGGATATTCACAGGCGAGCAGAAGGCTGAGGCAGTTCGCATCTCGGCACGTGTACATGAGCTACGCTTACAGCTTGCTGGGTGCCAGCTTCTCGGCTGCGCCTGCCGGACACGCTTAGCGCCTGCCGGACACGTCACTCAATCTGGCAAGGCCGTCAGCCACGGGGCCAAAGAAAAAGACTTATGGGGAAGGCAGAGCCTTCTGGGAGAGGAGGCAGGGGGAAGAGGTCTTCAGAGAATACCAACAGCACGGCGCAGTTCCACAAGAGATTGGTTATAAGTGATCACTGATTGGAGGAGGTTAACTTTGGCTTGGGTCAGGGCGTCTTCTGTACTAATTACATCCGTTTGGGTTCCTACCCCAGCCTGGAAGCGTAGACGTGCTAAGCGTAATGCTTCCTCTGCTTGAACTTGAGCCTGTCTAGCTGAACTGATTCGTTCTTTACTGGACTGTAGGGTAAAGAACTGTTGTTCTACCTCGAAGCGTACTTGATTGTCAGTGTTGATGAAATTCACCCGTGCAATTTTGGCAGCTGCTACCGCTTGTTCTGCTTGCCCTTGGGCAACTCCTCCATCAAAGAAGTTCCAGCGGAACCGCACTCCCAAACTAAAGCCAAGCTCCAATCCTGGGGCGTCGAAGCTGTTGAACTGGTTTGGAGAGTCTATCGAAGCGCTCAAACCCAGCTGGGGACCTGTTTGAGCATAGGCGAGCTTTTCTTGGGCTTTTGCCTGCTGTTCCTGTGCGATAAATTGTGGCAGTTCCACCCGTTTAGCATAAGCCTGAAAAATAGAATCATCCAAACTTAAATTCCAACTTCCGCTCTCCTCAATCGGGTCTTTAGCAGTGACAGCGGTTGGCTTGGTAAAATTGAGCTCACGGGCCAAGTCTCGTTGAGCGACCAGCTGATTATTCTGGGCCTGGATCAGTCGCTGTTGGGTATTGGCTACCTGCACTTGTTGTCTGAGCACATCAAACTTGGTGCCTACTCCAGCTCGCTCTTGAGCCTGAGCATCTTTCAAACTCGCCTCGGCATTCCGGACTGCCGATTGGGCAATTTCTACGTTACCGTCCTCCGTTTGAAGTTTGAAATAAGCCCTAGCAACATTGACTTTTAGATCTTGAAGCTGTTTTTCTACCTCCAAGGCGCTGTTTTTAAGACCTTGCTGAGCATTCTCAATCCGAGCGTCCACCGAGCCAGAAGTGTATACGTTCCAGTTGGCTTTTAGTAAGCTACCAATTAAGCTAGATGAATTCTGCGAGCCAGATGAAAGATTCTGCGCCGTAGCCTGGGACACCTTTGAGTAATCATATTGAGCATTGGTCTCAAGCGTTGGAAGCCTGCCCGCGTCTGCCTCTTTGACCTGACCTTGGGAACGATCCACTCCTAACTTAGATAACAAAAGGTTAGGGCTACGCTGAATAGCAATTGCGATAGCCTCATTCAGAGAAAGAGCCTGAGTTTTCTGAATCTTCAGATCCACTGGCGCTTTGGGAGCCAGTGGAAACTCTGGCAGTAAGGGCTGGATATTGTTAACTGGCTGAGCAACAGACTGAGCGTCAGAAGGAGTAGAAGGAAGAGCCTGGGCTAGAGTAGGAGCTGTTAGGCCAATTAGACTCAGGCTCCCAATGCTTAAAATTGTGCGAATACAGTTCAGATACGACACTCCTCATCTCCTCAAACATGCACAGTATGGTCATGATGACAGATTGCGGGGTGGGTTCGAAATAAGTAACCTTGCCCCTTAGATACTATATCCACGCCTGGTGCCTGCGCTGTTCCCTAATTTACCCCATTAACCAGTTTTGGTTTGGGTAGAGGCAAACAACTTGTTTCCAGTAAGGTGCTGGCTGCCACTTTAGAAGTATCGATGGCCGTCCCTGTATAATCTGTTTCCCGCAATTCTTTGAACTCAGGCTCTTTGCAATTCAAAACTTCGGCTTTTTGAATAACATCCCCTACCTGGAGTTTGCGAACAATTTTGATTCCCTGAGTGACGTACGCAAAATTGGCGTATTTGCCATCAAATAGATTGTTGCCGGTCGGTGTCAGTTCTGGGTCAGAAAAAGAGATGAAAAATTGGCTAGAAGCAGAGTTTGGGTCTTTCTCTAACCTAGCCATAGAGAAGGTCCCTGGGGGACCAAAGGGAATCGCGGGGAATTTATCTGTTATTTGACCATACACAATCGGGTTCTCTCCGCCTTTAATGTATTTGTCATGCAACTTCGTCATCTCCTCTTGTAACTTAAGGGGGTCTATCCCAAAGCGGTCTTCCGTGTAATCAACGCGGCGTTGAATAATTCTAGAGAAGTTATAATCCAACTCTTTACGAGCTGGGCGCACCTCCAGCGGAAGGTTACGAATCTTCCCTGTCGCGGGATCTTTGAAGCCTCCATTCCGATCTTCTCCAGGAGCCCCTGTTTGAACCAAAAAGAACCGTTCAGCCCGTGAGATCTTAAGACCGTTATAGAAACCACGATTGACTAAATCGAGAAAATTTCCCCCAGTCACAGGAGCATTAAAGCCATCGACCAAGGCTACAAAACTCCCCTGATTGGT
Organism: Candidatus Sivonenia alaskensis PMM_0068; assembly: GCA_949127685.1. Classification (GTDB taxonomy): domain Bacteria; phylum Cyanobacteriota; class Cyanobacteriia; order Gloeobacterales; family PMM-0068; genus Sivonenia; species Sivonenia alaskensis. The sequence continues at coordinate 4,862 of CASBPW010000216.1, forward strand.
CGTGAACTTAACCATCGTCCATCCACCATCTAGATAGGGCCGATTTCGATATTGTGGCGGGACATCTGTCTTGTAATCACCTAGCATGTCTAACTGGAAAAGATCAAAATACCAGAGTGTTCTGCGGTACTGAAGCGTAGCGCCAGCCACATCCTGAGCATAGATTTTGTCCTGCAGGATGCGAATGTTTTTGCGCAGATCGGCCATGCGTGTAATTGCTTCAGGTTTTAGGGGCGCTGGCACCTTTGCCATCATTTTCGGCTCGTTGCGGGCAAGAATTTCTAGCACCTTAGCTACATGTTCTTTGCCTGCTATCCAGTTGCGCTCCCTAATATGTTGTAGGGTATGCTCTAGTGTTTTTTCTACTTCCCAGGAGTCAACTCCTGTATCAGGAAGAGAACGACGCAAAGCAACCTCTGCTTGTCGAATTGGCTCTCCGCCAGGTAGTCCCTTGACTAAAGTAGTATCGTCCAGTTTGCTGATGTCTTGGGAACTATTGAGCCAAACCACCGTGCCTGTGATCACTGCTGCTGTAACCCCCAAGCCCCCTAAAGTCCACCAAAGAGGCTTCAGGTTAACTTGTTTGCGGACTGATTTAGTCAGCGTTGGTCTAGGCGGCAGAACCTGGGGTAAGGCTCCCTCTTTCTCTTTGAGTAGCTCTTGGAAACTTTCTAGAAAACTCTCTTTCTCAATCCCCTCAGCTGTGAGTTCTTGGCTGTAAAAATCTTCCAGGATAGCTCGCCGCTCCTTAGAAGAAAGGTTCAAAAATTCTTCGGTCTTGGTGAGTTCATCTAATTCACGGAGCTTTTGTTCTACAGGAGCCATTAGGAGTTACCAGAGTGTTTTTGAGGAACTTCTCGTATGACGAGCTTACCGCTGCTGTCACGAATGATTTGTTTTTTGGGCTGGCTAGAAGAACTAGGGGGATTTGAAAAGTTGGATGAATCCATGGGCGTCGCAGCAGACTGTCTCATCGATTGAGTCTCTGTTACAGGTTTAGCATCTACTGATAAAACCGACGGTACTGTTTCTGAGGCTGGCTCATTTTGGAGGACCACCATACGCTCAATCTTCTTCCCCCATTGCCCCAAAGAGGTTCCTTGCAGCAACGGCCCAAAGAGTACGACCAACAGGAAGAAGAAACTGCTTACCAGGGTAATCGTGGGCCCGGAAGAAGTGTTTTGGTAATAGCTGATGTACAAACCTGTAACGCTCGATACTACGCCCAAGGCCATGGACACTTGGAGCATGGACGAGAAGCGGTCAGTCAGCAAGTAGGCCGTAGCCGAAGGAATGATCAACAGGGCGATGGTCAAAGCCACTCCGACCGACTGCATGGTTGCAACTACGGTCAAAGCCGTAAGTGCCATCATCGTGTAGTGCAGTTTTTGCGCAGGCAATCCTACCGCCTCAGCCCATTGGGGATCAAAACTGAGCAATAGGAATTCCTTGTAAAGAGCATAAACTGTAACCAGAACCAGGAGACCGATAATCGCACTGGTAATCAAGTCCAGATCCGTAATACCCAAAATATTTCCAAAGAGAAACTCACTCAAATTGACTTTCCGTTCAGTCTGAATCTTAGTAATCAGGATGATCCCTAAGCCAAAGAAGGCTGATAGGATTACACCCATTGCAGCATCTTCTTTAATCCGGGTTTTAGTCTGTAACCAACCTAGAGAAACAGTGGAAAGAATCCCTGAGATAAAACCACCGATAAAGATATTTACATAGAGCAGAAATGCGATGGCAATTCCAGGGACCACAGAGTTAGAAACAACCAGTCCTAGCAGAGATAGTCTCCGGACTACTAAATAAGAACCCATCACCGCGCACAGGGTCCCAATCAGCACAGCCGAAATCAGTGCCCGCACCATAAAGGGTTGGGTCAAAGGCTCCCAAAAAATATTTAAGAATTCTAGAAACGATTGCCACATAGCTAAGGATTCTCCTGTTCAAACCAAAGCGACTTGGCCCATATAGGCCTTATTTAGATTTTCTTGGGTGAAGACTTGATTCCTAGGTCCGTAGGCGGTGATTTTGACCCGGAGCATCAAGATATCGTCGTAGCGCTGAATGACTTCTCCCAAGTCATGATTGACAACCATGAGCGATTTTCCCTGGCTACGCAACTGGTCGAATATTTTGAGAATCTCCTGTTCGGTGTACTGGTCTACCCCGACAAAAGGTTCGTCAAACAAGTACAGCTCTGCTTCTTGAACAAGAGAACGAGCAATAAATACCCGTTGCTGCTGTCCTCCCGATAATTCTCCAATGCGACGGTCTGCAAAATCTTGCATGGTGACGCGCTCTAAGGCTTCTTGGACCAAATCATAGTGGACACGCTGAGGCCTGCTGAGCCATCCCATGTAGGGAATACAGCCCATAAGGACAACTTCTTTGACCGTAGCGGGAAAGTCCCAGTCAATACCAGCCCGCTGTGGAACGTAGGCAACACGCTCCCTGATTTCTTTGATCGGGAGTCCTCCAAGTTCAACACGCCCTGTCGTCAAGGGAACCAGGCCCATCATTGCTTTGATCAGCGTAGATTTGCCCGCACCATTGGGGCCAATTACACCCACCAAGCGCCCAGATGGAACCGTAAAAGTGATTTTTTCCAAAGCTATACGGTTGCCGTATTGGACCGTTAGATCGTTTACTTGGAGCACACTAGCCTCGCAACCCAAAACGTGAAATAGACTTAGTCAGAAAGCCTAGGACTGTAAAGACAGCTTAACAAATAGCCAAACATTATGAAAGAAATATTAAAATTGGGGTAACCCGAATTATGAGAGTTGGTCAAGCTTAGTTGGGCTAGATCAGAGAGTGTTCCGCTACCCAGAAAGTCAAAATTACCGCAGGATATAGCTTTTACCGCGCTCAGACGGAGTTGTTTGACAAATCATAAATAACCGAGCAGAAAGTCTAATGAATATAAAAAG
>CASBPW010000217.1 GCA_949127685.1 Candidatus Sivonenia alaskensis PMM_0068
ATCTAAGAGCGCTTCACCCAAAGCCTCAAGCTGTGGCAGTTCTAGCGCTTGGACTTGAGCCGCAACGCTGGTGGGGAGGGTGCCAACACGACGTGCTAGTTGGCGTAGGACGAGGGATCGTCCTTCTTCGGTTCTGCCTTCAGCGATGCCCTGTTCCATCCAGCTCGTTACAATCTGCATGATCTCTTCTCGCTCTGTCTCTTCTAGTGTACCAACCTCTACCTGAAATACCTGCTCTTCCTGCAGATTCAGCCGCAGATAGGTATCCACAAAACCTGAGATTAACTGAGAGCGTGCGGGGTCTAACCGCAACGTCGCCAGTAATCGTAGACATTCAACTTTTACCCGTGGACGGTCTACAGAGTCAATCTTCATTTTTGCCATCAGCGCCGCAGCCACTGGATTACGCTGGTTTAAAAAATCTCTCCAGTTCAGCCGATTGAGTTGAATCGGAAAAAAGTTGAACTCCATCACCTTCAAGTCTTCAAACTCAACGGAATACCGATTAGGTTCCTCTCGGTACGGTTCATCAAAGGAGAACAGGACGATGGGATAAATGCGCTGGAGGTACTTTTGATGTAACCGCGCAAAGTAGAAAAACATCCTACGCGCAAGGTCAGATTGACTGGATGACTGAGCTTCGAGATGAATCAGAAACCCAACCTCTTGACCCGCCAAGCGAACCTGAGCGAGCAAGTCAATGATTTTAGTTTCGCCCATCGTCAAGTCGGCAAAATATTCTTGAGGGAGAAATCCAACAGAATCGGGTTCGATGGCACTGGCGACTTGAGGTAGAAACAGTTCTAGGAACTCTATAAAAAAGGTAGAGAGTAATTCCTTGAAGAGTCGGTCGTGGTCTGTCATCGTGGGTGCCAATTTTCACCGCCCTATCATAGTACGAGTCTGATTAGTCAGACATGATTCGTAGCAAAGGCGATTGTCGCCCTTGCTCCAGTCAGCTTAAATTGAGGACTTATGCTGCAGCTTTGCGAACTGCGATCGCGATTGTCAACCGCGATGAACCACTGGAGGTGACATTCCCCGCTTACTCGGCGAGGCTTCTTGTAGGTTAAGTTAAGCAAAAGGGTAATGTTGTAAATCTGTGTTTTCAGATTTTGAAACTCTTCTCTAGTAAAGGGCCTAGCTTAACAGCAACAGATCTAGAGCATCACCAAAGGACTATATCGCTTGTAATTTATACGCTAAAATCCTTGATTTTTCGTTAGGTGAGTGCGGCAATACACCGTAAAAATTCAGGAGTAGTTGCATGGCGGGGCAAAGATTCAAAAAAATGATGATCTTTCGAATCGTTGCAGAAAAAGGGTTTGAAGCGAAACCGTAACTTTTGGTTAAACTGCACACGCTGGTCCTGATAGAGTGTAGAGAATACAAAGAAATATGAACTGCCAGGTTGAAATCATGAAAATTTTAGTTGCCGTAGATGCCACTGAAACGAGCCATCACGCTCTGGAACAGGCTTTACAACTGCTGAATTTACAAACCGCAACGGTGCTGTTACTCTCCGTTGAACCTCCAGTAATCACTACTAGCACCTCTGAACTACCTGGGATCTTTGGTGAATCTCCAGAGGTTGCCTGGCAAGAACAGGTAGAAGTGATGGATCTGGAAAAGGGCAGGGCGCAGACTACTCTTACTTGGGCTGAGAACATTTGTAAACAAGCTGGTGTTCAGTTTGTGGTGTCCCGGATGGAAGTTGGAGATCCGAAACACGTTATTTGTGAGGTTGCCGAACAGGAAGCCAGCAATCTAATTGTCATCGGTACTCATAATAAAGGCATGATTGAACGAGTGTTTATGGGGAGCGTCAGCGATTATGTGGTGCATCATTCAGCCTGCCCGGTGCTGGTCGTTTCTTAGTTTATCTGGGAAACTTTAAGAATGATTGATAAGACTCGATAAACTGTTGGTTACTGTCTTTACAAAGATAGCGTTATCTGCCAGGCTGTTGGCCATATTTCATCAGGTCTTGGACTGGCGTTCTGGGCATTCCATTCTCCTAAGTAGTCTCGCAAAAATAAGTTGAACACTTAGAATTCCTAGCTAGTATGGATTTGGGGGATTCTGAGGTTGAGTGAGTATGAGAAACTTGCAAGTGATTCAGCGGATTCGAAGCAAATATCGATCTCTGTTGCCTTACTTGAATGGCTAGATCTCAAACGTGATAAACTTCATCAATCGCAAACCCATGATAGTTCAGCAGTATAATTTCAGGGACTTACTCAAGTCTAATAGCGTTTTTCACAGCTACCCATGCTAAAAACTGTTGCAGGTGTTTATCAGAGTGGACATACTGTCAAACTATGCCAACTAATCACTCAATCGTAAATATTGCCTCTAAGGTTAATCTCATAAATAAAGATTTCATCTGTCTCTTTTCCGCTTTCAAAAATAACTCGTATTTTGCCAACACGAATCCTGGAGAATCCTTTCAACTCAACTTTAAGCTTTTTGATATCAAGTTCTTCAGGAGGATAGACGTTTTGAGTTTCAAGGCAGGTTTTGAGAATGCCAATTTTAGTCAAAACTGATTTTCGGCTATTGGCATCTAGTTTTTCCAAAAATTTATTGGCTGATTTACTAATCCTGATCTTCATGATTAAACCAGCCTGTAATATCAACGAAGTCGTCGTCTTTATAGTCAGCAGGATTAAAGGTTGCTTCTATGTCGGCTTGTTCTACATCATCAACATAGGGAATCAGCATTTCGAAGAATTTAAACCACTCTTCGCGCATAACTTCGCGGACGCTTTCTTTGATGATGGCTTTAAGCATCAGAGCATCCAAGGTGTTTGCAGTCTCCATATATTTCTCTCCAATCTACTTGAATTCTAGCGGGTTAACCTGTTCTATATTCTGAGTGAGCATGTATGTTTACATCGGAACGACTAGAAGATCGTACCCCAATGATATTTTGTTTGGTGTAATACTGCGATAGGGAATGGCAGACAGCGATCGCTTTGGTCTGTCGTCTTTGGTTTCGTCCTGCCTCTCCGAGGCTATTCCTCGAACCCGAAGATGCGCTTCCAGTCGTCCTTCATACTGATAACAACCCAG
>CASBPW010000218.1 GCA_949127685.1 Candidatus Sivonenia alaskensis PMM_0068
TCAAGAATAGAGCAGGATCAAGGGCTGGAACTTTACTACCGGAGAAGTCTTTGGTATTGCGGGTAACAATGAAACTAGCCCCAACTGCACACGCAGCGGCATGTGTAACAGCATCTTCAAAGTCTTTCATCGCAGAGGCCAAGGCTTCCTGAATGACCGATTGATCTACCGCAGCAATCTTCAAATGTCTCAATAGTGAAGTAATGGAGGCTCTGCTATAGGTAGGACTATGCCGAGCAAGATAGTCAATTGTGGTGATGGCATGGGCCGCTAGATAACCTTCAATCTTGCCTGTAGCTGCAAGGTTGAGTGCAGAGCTGGAATTACCTAGGAATTCCGGTCTGGGCCACAATACATCCAGCACTACATTCGTGTCATATAGGGCTATCAACGGTGCTTTTCCTCAAGGTATCGGTAGTATTGCTCTTTCACCTGTTCATCAGTCAGGGGTGGGTTTGTCCGATCAGGATTCAGTATTCCAATTAGGCTCTGCGTCCAAAGCTCTAAATCCTTTTCTCGGTTCTCCTTTTGCCCTTCAGGTTCCGGCATCACTTCAAGCAAACGGGCGACCATCTTCGATACGCTCATTCCTTTGGCAGTCGCTAGGCGCTTGGCTTTCTCAATGAGCGCATCATCAATTCTTAGGGTTAGTTTTGTCTGCATGGCAGTGCCGTACAACTATGTATTAATTATACGGCAAACAGACCGGGCACGATATCAGAGCCAATAGAGCTCTTGCAAAAGTCACGGCGCTAAGTGCTCGTCTTGGTAGATGGTGTTCCCTGGGCTTGCCGAACGGTCGGGGTATCGCTGTATCGCTCCCCCTTGCCCTCTAGTCCATTCTCTAATCGCAGCGTCAATCTTCCAGCATATAAGCGGGTTCTGGACGGGGTAAAGAAGTCGGGTTGGAGAGGAAAGCTACGGCTTGGGCAATCGTATCGGTAGAAAGCTGAATTCTTTCCATGCGGACCAATCCTTCATTTACCAAGGCTAATTTAGCAAAACTTTGACCATCCGTACGTAGAGCCAGAGGAACTTCAAAATAAATTTCTTTAATCCCTGAGGCAATAATCAGTTTCAGACAGGAAAGACAAGGCTCCAAGGTCGCATAAATCGTCGCACCATCCACGGAAATTCCCTTCTTGGCAGCCATAGCAATTGCATTTGCTTCCGCATGGGAAGACCGAGAAGGATAGGCTTGGTCCGCATCACAACGGCTGATCCCCTCATAGCAATAGCCCATATCCGTGCAGTGATGCGCCCCTGCCGGAGGACCATTGTAGCCCGTAGCAAGGACTTGCTTATCTTTGACAACCACGGCTCCCACTGCCGCCGCTCTACAGGTAGAACGGGTGGCAGCCAGCTTAGCCAGCAGCATAAAGTATTCGTTCCAGGTTGGTCTGTGACTTATAGGAGGCATAGGCCCAACATACCAGACTTGAAGCTTGCCTAGTAGGTTCCACGCCTCTGAAACACGATCTTAAGTGTCCGCAGCAAGAGCTGAAAATCTAACCACAAAGACCAGTTCTCAATACATATAGGTATGGGGGTTCACAGGCATACACCCTGCCTCACAAGTTCTTCATTTTTAAAGACTACGCTCAAGACTAGATATTATAGTCCCCTATTTCATTACTGAGTTTTATGGGAAACTGTGAACAAAGGAAGGTTCACCTTATGACACGAACCAATACAGATAATCCAGCGAGTACCCCATCGAATTCTTCAGAAACCAAACCATCGGCTTTTCAAGAAGTGCAAGCGCCTATCTTGCCGGATAAACCCAAGTCCAATCTGCGTCCTTTGCTGGTCGTAGGGCTTTTGGCTATTGGGATTGCAGGAGGCTGGTGGTATTTCTCCACACGACCCAAGGCAGGTTCCCTGCAATTAAGTGGTCGGATTGAAGGATATGAGACCGATATTGGGGCCAAAGTGACGGGGCGTATCGATTTTGTTGCGGTTCGGGAAGGAGACCCCGTCAAAAAAGGTCAGGTCATCGTCCGGATGGATGATGCAGAGGTCAAAGCGCAATTAGAAGGAGCCAACGCTCGCCTCACCGCTGCCCAGCAACAGGAACGTCAAGCCCGTGTGCAACTAGCGGTGACCAATAGCCAAATTCAAGAGTCCCAGCTTAATGTCGAACAAGCACAAGGGGATTCCAAAGGCCGTATTTTCCAGGCTCAAGCCAATGTTGCCTCGGCCCAAGCCCAGCTCCAACAAGCAGAGGCCCAGGTCAATCAGGCCCGTGCAGAGTTACGCCTAGCCAACTTAGACCGGGAGCGTTTTCGTCAGCTCACCGAAGAGGGAGCCGCTCCCCAGCAGCAATTGGACCAAGCCCAAACCAAGCTAGAGACAGCGCAAGCAACCCTAAAAAGCCGAGAAGCTGCGGTCAATTCTTTTCGTAAGTTAGTCAATGCGGCACAGGGACAATTGGAGCAAGCGCAGACCACAGGGCTGAACCCACAAATCCGCAATGCCCAACTCAACTCACTGCGCAATCAGTTAGCCCAGAACAAACTAAAACTCGCTGCTAGTCAGGCAGATGTTAAAAGTGCGCAAGCAGCTCGCCAGCAGATTGTCGCGCAAATGGCCTATTTGAATGTGGTGAGTCCGATTGAGGGCGTGGTCACCGCCCGGAGTGTGGAACCAGGAGCGGTAGTCACTTCAGGAAAAACGCTGCTTTCTTTGGTGAATCTGAACACGGTTTACCTAAGGGGCTACATTCCAGAAGGAGAAATTGGCAAGATCCGAGTCGGTCAAAAAGCAAACGTCTTTTTGGATTCTGCTCCCCAGAAA
>CASBPW010000219.1 GCA_949127685.1 Candidatus Sivonenia alaskensis PMM_0068
CCACCCGTGCAATCAAAGCAGCCGTTCCAGACTTGATCGTGATGGCCGATACCTGCCTTTGCGAATACACATCTCACGGTCACTGCGGTGTCCTCAAGGAAGATGACCAGCAAGGAATCGTCTTAAACGACCCCACCTTAGAACTGTTGAAAAAAACAGCGGCTTCGCAAGCAGAAGCAGGAGCGGACGTGATTGCTCCTTCTGGCATGATGGACGGCATGATTCAGGCAATTCGTAGTGGCTTGGATGAAGCAGGGTTTATCGATACGCCGATTCTTTCCTATGCGGCCAAATACTCCTCGGCCTATTATGGTCCGTTCCGCGAAGCCGCTGAATCTACCCCTCAATTTGGGGACCGCCGTACCTATCAGATGGACCCCGGCAATAGCCGCGAAGCCTTGAAAGAAGTAGAGCTAGATACCCTCGAAGGGGCCGATATGCTGATGGTAAAACCAGCCTTGGCCTATCTCGACATTATTTGGCGTATCAAAGAAGTCACCCAATTACCCGTCGCGGCCTACAACGTCTCTGGTGAATACTCCATGGTCAAAGCAGCAGCTCAATTAGGCTGGATTGATGAAAAAGCGGTGGTCTTAGAAACCCTACTCTCGATGAAACGCGCTGGAGCCGATATTTTGATTACCTACCATGCCAAGGATGCCGTGGGGTGGCTGAAATAACTACTATGCCCCGCAAATGATTAGGGCAGCGAAAATGAATGGAGGATTTAGCCTGCAAGCTTGAGGAAGCCGTTGAGCCGATGTTGTTAGTCATGCAAGATAGGGCAAACTTATACTGAACGGCAGCGGCGGGGGCAGGCTGAAAAGGTGGACTACAAAACAATGATCGGTAAAACGATAGAGGCCGTATCCGACGGAACAATGCTACATCTTCGGGAGCCTCTCGAACTTCAAAAAGGAACCCGCGTGCGCGTTACCCTCCAAGCTATTGAAGAGGAGAAACCCCGCTCATTCCTGCAAACGGCAAAAAACCTTCATCTGCAGGGTCCAGCGGACTGGTCAACTAACCTCCATCACTATCTATATAACGAGGAAGTGCAATCCCATGATTGAGGTGTTTCTGGACACCACTTTTGCCATAGCCTTATCTAATCAAGCGGACGTATTTCATAAGAAAGCTGTTCAGCTTGCTGATCAGATTGAGGCGGCTGGAATCTTGCTCGTGACGACCCAATTAGTTCTGGTACGAATAAGCAATGCCCTGTCAAGAAAGCAGCATCAAAATGCAGCAATCAGTCTATTGGAGTCGATTAACACGGACCCAAATATAGAGACCATTCCTCTTTCAGAATCGATCTATCACGATGCGTACAAACTATCTTTCAACGATGCGAATAAACGATGGGACATGGTAGATTCCATCTCTTTTGTAGTGATGAGAGAGCGTGGCATTAAAGACGCTTTGACGACAAACCCACACTTCCAACAGATGGGATACTGTGCCTTGCTGAGAGACTAGGCCCCATAGCTTATCGAGGGTGCCTATAAGTCACAGAGAGGGAGTTCAACTAGGATGAAAGTGACTGTAGATAACGCGCGCTAATTTTTGACTAATTCCAGGGACTCCTGCAATTTCTTCTATGCTCGCTTTGCATAGTTTAGGGACCGAAGAGAATCGTTTGAGCAGGCTATCTTGCCGACTAGGACCTAAACCAGGGATTTCATCTAAAGCAGAGGTCGTCATCCGTTTGCCTCTAAGGTTTCGGTGATAGGTGATGGCAAAGCGATGGGCTTCATCCCTTATTTGCTGCAGTAGCTGCAATCCCACATCCCGGTGGTCGAGGAGAATCGGTTTTGATTGTTGAGGCTTAAAGATTTCTTCCATGCGTTTTGCAAGTCCAATCGTGGGCAAATGGTCTACTCCCAGTTCTTCCATAACCGCACGAGCAGACGATAGTTGCCCTTTTCCACCATCAATCACTACCAAATCAGGTAGTTCCTCCGATTGATTGGGTTTAAATCTGCGTCCAATCACTTCAGCCATCGAAGCAAAATCATCAGGCTGACCGGCTTGAATTTTAGGATCGCGGATCTTGTAGTGGCGATAATCAGCTTTGCAGGGTTTGCCATTCACAAACACGACGCGAGAAGCTACAGTATCGGTGCCCTGAATATGGGAGATATCGTAGCACTCCAAACGCTGAGGAGGACTGGGTAGATCTAAGACTTCCATCAAGCGAACAAGAGCCTGTTGATGAACATCAGAACTGCGTGTAAGCCGTTGCAATTCCAGTTCTGCGTTGCGGACAACCAGTTCAATCAGTTCCGCTTTCATCTGGCGTTGAGGGGCTTTAATCGTGACCTTACGGCCTTTGCTTTCGCTCAACCAAGCTTCTAAAAGTTCTGGAGTAGGCAATTCGTATTGGGTCAGAATCTCTAGGGGCAAATCCTCTGGGTCTAGGCTGCGGTAGTGCTTTTCCAGGACCGTTTGCAAAAGCGGGCCGGGTTCTTCTTGGGTAGCCTGAAATGAAAATCCCAAGCGACCAATCAATTTACCTTTACGCACCTGAAAGATTTGAACGACCACCCGATAACTATCGGCGGCCAAGGCTACGGCATCCCGTGAAATTCCAGGGTCAGGAATCGACATTTTTTGCCGCTCTGACAGCATTTCCAGATTTTGAATTTGGTCTCTGAATTTGGCGGCTGCTTCAAAATGGAGTTCTTCGGCAGCATCGCCCATGCGCACTTCAAGGGCTTGGACCAATTCATCCGTTTTGCCCTGGATCACCTGCTGGGCTTCCTCTATAGTTCTTCGATAGTCTGCTGGCGTAATCAGTCTTTGGCAAATACCGGGACAACGGCCCATATCGTAGTTAATGCAGGGGCGGTCTTTGAAGACCGGTGTCGGTCGCTGCCGGAGGGGAAAGACGCGTTTTAGGAATTTAACGGTTTCGTGGAGCGCTCCAGCATCCACATAGGGACCAAAGTATTTATCTTTTGGTTTACGGTAGCCTCTGGGCCGACAGACTAGAATCCGGGGATATTCTTCGGACCAGGTGATGCATAGGAAAGGATATTGCTTGTCGTCTTTGAGCAGAATGTTGTAGCGAGGTTGACGGTCTTTGACGAGGTTCTCTTCTAGGGTCAGAGCTTCCGCTTCAGTATCCGTAAGAATCAGTTCAAAATCCGCTACCTGCTGAACCATGATCTGAGTCTTGGGGGAATGCTCCGTGCCTGCCTGAAAGTAAGTCCGCACCCGATTGCGCAGGTTTTTGGCCTTCCCAATGTAAATCACCGCCCCCTCAAGATCTTTCATCAAATACACCCCAGGGTCCACGGGGAGTTCAGACATTCTTAGGGCAAGACGTTCAGAGTCTTGAAGCAGCAAAGTTGACATATGTGTATTGTGGCATCACTCTCTCAGCAGTCACTCCCCCTGTCCATAGCATTTGGGGTAGCGATGGAACCACTCCAGAATAATGACATTGCTTGGAGGCAGGTGCAGAATATAAAGAGTACTGGACAGGCATTAAACCTTTAAGTAGGTTCTAGGATACGCCATTAACCCGTGATGTGAATCGATAACGGACCTATTTCCCCTCGGTACAACTGGTCAGTCCGTAAATGCGTTAATCTTCAAAAGCCGAATCAAAAATCTGCTGCGCGGTAAGGTTGAGTTGAGGGAAGATGGGAGAAACGATTAAGTCATTACCTCGGAATATTTTTTTTACGTATTCTCCGTCAACAAGTTCGCACACAAAAATAGCAGGTCGCTTAGGGTTTCCTATAAATTCCCGCCCCCCCAACGCGGCGTAATCAACAATCCAGTACTCTCTAATACCAAGAATTTCATAGTCTGCAAACTTTTTATAATAATCATCCCGCCAGTTAGTACTAACGACTTCAATAACCAAGGGTGCAGACGCACCATAGGTTACGGTTGATTCCTTTTTCCATCTTGGTTCATTGACAAGATTGTCTCGGTTTATTAACAAAACGTCGGGAGAGTAACCCGATGCATTTTCTGGCGGCTTGACTAATGCCGTTTTAGGAATGATGTAGGGAAGATTTAATCTATCAAACTCTATAGTCACTTTACGAGCCAAGAAACCTGTAACTTCTTCGTGTCCCCCTGCGGGTTGCGACATCTCAACAATCACTCCATCATGTAACTCGTAACGCCCCCCTTCAGGACGCCACGCGGTAAATTCTTCAAAGGTTACTAGTTTGGGTAGGGCTCGGGTCATAGTTATAACCTCCACAAGAGGCTCGTGAGCGTTATCCTTTCTGTTCGTTCGTTTTGCCAGAGGCCCTCTCCAGGGGTGAATTGAAGCCACTGCGCAACCCGAAGGAGGACGCTTAAGTGCCTTTGCGTTCCACTGCTCCCCAAACTCCAACTTCAAAAAATCCGAGGGTACTGACGTTCAAACCCCTTCACTATAGATCACTCAATGGCAGCTTAAGTTACCTGTCCACTTTTTTGGAGCAAGGTCATGCCCGACCTTACCCGTTTTATGACACCGCTATCCGATTTACAGAAGCGGATTCTCGAACTGATGAAATTACCAGAATCTCTGTATCACCTACATCTCATGCAGGGCAAGACTTAATTCTTTTCTCTCGTCCAAAATCAGCGAACCGACAGCATAGGGCCTGCATCGCAGCAGTTTGCACGAAGGGAGAGCTCGATCAAAGTGCATCTATTTATCAAATTGGTATCAGATATTCCA
>CASBPW010000220.1 GCA_949127685.1 Candidatus Sivonenia alaskensis PMM_0068
CTTTTTACGCTGTGTTTGGAAATTCTGACGGAAGCTAATTTCCCAGAGGACCAGGTGAGCTTGGAAAAAAATGTCACGCTCCAGGGTATCCGCGCCCAAAGGGAACGGGCTTTTTCGGTGGCGTACTCCCAGTTTAGAGAGCACCTCTATGGCCCCAAGCATCCCTATGGCTATTCCACCCTCGGGACCGAAGAGACGGTGACGGCCTTCCAGTCTCAAGATTTGGCCACCTATCACCAAAATGCCTTTAACCTTGACCGCATGGTTCTATCGCTGTGTGGCGGAGTAAGCGATGAACTGAAGGATTTTGTGGAAGAGCAGGTGAAAAGCTTACCTTCGCGGGCTTCTGACCGTAAAGATGATACCGTTCCTGAGCCTGAGCCCACAGGCACGCACAGAATTGTGACGCCTCAGGAAACAGAACAGACAACAGTTCTCTTGGGTTACGCTGCCTGTGGCATTCATCATGCTGACTATCCGGCCCTCAAGGTTTTGAATACCTATCTTGGCAGTGGGCTTTCCAGTCGTCTTTTTGTTGAACTGCGCGAAAAAAGAGGATTGGCCTACGAGGTCTCTTCTTTCTTCCCGACCTACCGCCAGCACGCTCATTTTGGAGCCTACATCGGTACCGCGCCCCAAAATGTCCCGACGGCAGAAGAAGGGCTCCGGCGCGAACTCGAACAAATCCGTGAAATTCCGCTGACTGATGAAGCACTCCAGGCAGCTAAGAATAAAACGCTGGGTCAGTATGCCCTAGGAAAGCAAACCAATAGCCAGATGGCCCAACTGCTGGGTTGGTACGAAATCCTGGGCGTTGGTGCAGACCATGATGAACGTTACCCTGACCTGATCGGACAAGTCACGGCGGATGATGTACAACGCGTCGGACAAATCTATTTCACGGAGCCTGTGGTCTCTTTGGTAGGGCCTGTAGATGAAGAGAAGGGAGCCAACGAATGCTCCGAGGTTACGCTGAAGGTTTAATCGGAATAGGCGGGATTGACTTGATGTACAGTTCGTCCAACTGCTTCTTATCCACGCTGGAAGGAGCATCACACATGAGGTCCTGCGCCCGTTGTGTTTTCGGGAAAGCAATGACATCCCGGATTGAATCTTCCCCGAGCATCAACATAATCAGACGGTCTAAACCGTAGGCAATCCCTCCGTGGGGAGGGGTGCCATATTCAAAGGCTTCTAACAAGAACCCAAACTTATCATGGGCTTGTTCTTGCGTCAGACCAATCGTTTCAAAGACTGCTTCCTGGAGTGCTCGTTGGTAAATTCGAATAGAACCACCCCCCACCTCCACGCCATTCCACACTAAGTCATAGGCTTGGGCAAGCGCCTCTTTTAAGTGGTCGGCATCTTCAACGCGAGGAGCCGTGAAGGGATGGTGCAGCGCTTCTAAGCGCTTCTCCTCAGCATTCCACTCAAACATCGGAAAATCGACCACCCAGAGCAAGTTAATTTTTTCTGGGTCTATCAGCCCTAGTTCAGCTCCTAACTTGAGACGCAGCCGACCTAAATAATCATGGACCGTCGCCACAGGACCAGCCCCAAACAAGAGCAGATCTCCTGGCTTTGCCTGGGTCAACTCGATCAACCGGGCTCTTTTCTCTTCGCTTAGTCCATCTAACAGAGCGCCAATCCCATCTAGTTTAGGAGCGCCCTGTTCATCAGCGCGGACCCTGAGGAAGGCCAAGCCCTTAGCCCCAAATTGCGAAACAAACGTAAACAGTTCCCCGCCGGGCTTAAGTCGGACATTGGAGATTTTTTCATCCCCACCAGGAATCGGGAGACACTTGACGACCCCACCACCTGCAATCGTGCTAGCAAAAACTTTGAAACTGGAATCGACAAAGGTTTCCGAAATATCTACCAGTTCCAAACCAAAGCGCGTGTCCGGCTTGTCAGACCCATAGCGTTCCATCGCCTCTTTGTAGGAAAGTCTGGGGAAAGGCAGGGGAATATCCACCCCTTTAATTTCTTTGAACAGATGGGCCATCAGTTTTTCGTTGAGGTCAAGCACCTCTTCTTGAGAGAGGAAACTCATCTCCATATCGAGCTGGGTGAATTCTGGTTGGCGGTCCGCTCTCAGATCTTCATCCCGGAAACAACGAGCCACTTGATAGTAACGGTCTATTCCAGACACCATCAGTAATTGTTTGAAAATCTGAGGGGATTGGGGCAGCGCATAAAATTCACCAGGGTTGACCCGGCTGGGCACCAGATAATCCCTGGCCCCCTCTGGCGTCGATTTAGTAAGAATGGGCGTTTCCACTTCCACAAACCCAGCCTGGTCCTCCAGATATCGACGCAAGGTCTGGATAATCCGGTGACGCTCTTTCAAGTTATGGCTCAGACGGGGGCGGCGCAGGTCCAGATAGCGGTATCGTAGGCGCAGCTTTTCATCCACTTCCTCTTCTTCAGCAATCAAAAAAGGAGGAGTCTTGGCGGCGTTAAGCAGTTCTAGTTCATCGCAATACACTTCGACAAAACCAGTACCGATACGAGAGTTCAACGAATATTCAGGACGGCGGAGTACCCGTCCGGTGACACGAATTACGTATTCCGAACGCACATTTCCAGCCAGTTCAAAAGAATGAGGCGTCTTTACGGGGTCACTCACTACCTGCACAATACCGGTGCGGTCTCTGAGGTCTAAAAAGACTACTCCACCGTGGTCCCGACGGCGGTCTACCCATCCATACAGCGTGACAGTGGTTTCAGTATGCTCTTCTCTCAGAGCACCGCAGTAATGGGTCCGCATTAACTTCATCGCACAAACTTCATTAGGGGAACAACTCGTATATCTTATTCTGTCTCGGTGGCAGATCTTTACAGAATGCTCCTCTGAAAATCTGCTGACTTTGAACAGTCAGCGCCCACTTTACAGAGTAAGGTTACTATAGATGAAGTATCGACCGTGACGCCTTATATGGATGAACTAACCCCCATTTTTCGCTCACTGACCCAAAATCCGATTCCCTTTGTCGGTGGCTTTGTGGCGGGTATCCTCCGCCTCAAGTCTACGGAAGACCCCGTGAAATCATGGCTGCTAGAACAAAGCGGTAAACCAATGAGCAGCTTCTCCGATAACCGCACAAGCAATGAAAATAATGGCAGCGGTCCTCAAACTATCGCTATCGAGTAGTGACCTTCCACTTCTCCGTGTGGGTTGAGCGTAGTCGAAACACTGGTCGTGGTAGACCATGTTTGCGATTCACACATAATTTACCTTTTCGACGGGTTGGCTAGAAATAGCCAAGCACGCCCAGTTTTTGCACCCTTTGCAAAACTATACCTATAGATAGAGGCGCCAAGACTAGGGAGGGATAGATTGTAGGTGTGACGGGAGAAGATTCATCATGTCTCAGCGCACCGGTCAATCGAGCGTAGAGGATAAGCCTGTAGCCCAAAAACCTGTAATTCCAGAGACCCCCGCTCCAGAGGAAAAGACTTACCAAGACACCATGCAAAAGTTTTGGTTTGCGGCTGGAATTGCTTTACTGGTGTTGCTGTTGTCCTTGCCTGACTACTTCCCTACCCTCCGGGAGATGATGATGGGCTGGCATAGTGCTGCTAGTATTGCTGCTGCCCTGTTGAGTCTACCGGTCTTAGTCTGGTCAGGCGGTTCCTTCTTCATGGGAGCTTGGAATAGTTTTCGTAATCACAATGCCAACATGGACACTCTGGTTGCCTTGGGGACAGGGTCAGCCTGGCTCTATTCGGCAGTCTATGCTGTGGCTCCCAGCTTATTTCCGGCAGAAGCGGCGGGGATGTTTTTTGATGTAGCGGTGATTGTCATCGCTTTGGTGCTCTTGGGGCAAGCCCTAGAAGCCAAAGCTCGTGGACAGTCCAGTGAAGCGATTCAGAAACTCCTAGAACTCCAGGCCAAGACCGCGCGGGTAATTCGAGACGGGAAGGAACTGGATATTCCTGTAGAACAGGTGCAGGTGGGCGACAGTGTGCTGGTGCGTCCTGGGGAAAAAGTCCCCGTGGATGGGGTCATCCTTACTGGAGAGTCGGCCTTAGATGAATCGGTGGTCACCGGAGAATCGGTACCCACCGACAAACGACCGGGCGATAGCGTGATTGGCGCCAGTCTCAACAAAACAGGAGCTTTTACCTTCCGCGCGACCAAGGTCGGCAAGGATACGGCCCTCGCCCAGATTGTACAGATGGTGGCCCAAGCTCAGACTTCTAAAGCACCGATTGGCAAGCTTGTGGATGTAGTGTCGGGCTACTTTGTCCCTACCGTAGTCATCCTTGCCGTACTCGCTTTCTTAGTCTGGTTCAACCTTGGCCCCTCCCTTAATTTCGCCGTGGTTGCGATGGTGACGGTGCTCGTGATTGCCTGTCCCTGTGCCTTGGGGCTAGCGACGCCGATGAGCCTGATGGTCGGGGTGGGGAAAGCCGCCCAAAATGGGGTCTTGATCCGCAATGGTGAAGCTTTAGAAAATGCTTCCCATCTGAAAGTGCTGGTATTGGATAAAACCGGGACGATTACCAAGGGTCAACCCGCTCTAACCGATGTCTTGCCCTTAGCGGACTATAATGCTGAAACTTTACTGACCCTGGCAGCGATAGCAGA